>NZ_CP026029.1:6600000-6806831 GCF_023520895.1 Paenibacillus sp. PK3_47 | reverse complement strand
TGGGAGAAGGGGATGCTGAAATGCTCCGTGAGCTGGGCGGCGGAGTGATGAATGTGGAGACGGTTCCTCCCTTTTTGCTGGATGGAGAGAAGGTAAGCAGCTCCGGCATCCGCCGAAGCCTGCAGACCGGAGATCTTGCGCTTGCCACTGCATGGTTCGGGCGCTGTTATCATCTTCGCGGAACTGTCGGACACGGGGAGAAGCGGGGGCGTACCATTGGCTTCCCGACTGCAAATCTGCAGCTTGAGGACAGATACGTTATCCCGGCTAAAGGCGTATACGCGGTTAAAGTCTTTTATAAAGATGAAATCCTGTACGGTGTCATGAATGTCGGAGTGAAGCCCACCTTCCATGAGGGAGTGACGGCTCCGAGCTTTGAAGTGCATCTGTTTGATTTTGCGGGAGATCTTTATGAGCAGGAGCTGAAGGTTGAGCTTGTCTCGTTCATCCGTCCGGAGCGCAAATTCGATTCCATCGGAGCATTAATTGCCCAAATTACCGAGGATGCCGAAACAGCCAAAGGATTGCTGGAATATCATTCATAATCTCCTTGGGACATGCCGTTTACATTTGTCTCCGGAAGTGCTATACTGATTAACGTTGCTGGAATGACAGCATCATAACCTTAGCTTGGTTGCTCGTTCTCACCGACGGTGACGAGGCTACTGGCGATTATTATGAAGGAGGTGAACAGGATGGCATTGACTCAAGAACGTAAACATCAATTGATCGACGAGCACAAAACTCATGAATCCGATACTGGATCCCCTGAGGTGCAAGTTGCTATCCTTACGGAGAACATCGTTAATTTGACTGACCACTTGCGTACGCACAAGAAGGATCACCACTCCCGTCGCGGACTGCTGAAGATGGTTGGACAACGTCGTAAACTGTTGGCTTATTTGAAGAATAAGGATATCCAACGTTACAGCGCCCTGATCGAAAAACTGGGATTGCGTCGCTAATTTCCATAAGATTAACCTTAAAGCAGCCTGGTTGTATACCGTATGTCCTTCTTACGAGCGACAGCGGGACAGCCGGGTTGCTTTTTGAAAATTTAGGGAAAACTTACAGAGTAAAGTGGATATTATTCGTAAAAAACGGCTATAACACCTCAGGCAGAGGACAAGCCGTTTTTGCTTGTAGAACATAAACAACCGTTGCCGGCCTGAACAGCAGGCTTATATTGCGGTTGAATAGCCTGTTATAGCTATCGGCAGGTTTACTAACATTCAAGGAGGGATTTTATGGAACAACGTGTAGAAATGCAGCTGGGCGGAAGACGCCTTGTGCTGGAAACCGGACGCCTGGCCAAACAGGCAAATGCGGCTGTAATGGTCCGTTACGGAGATACTGCAGTATTGTGTACGGTTACTGCTTCCAGTGAGCCTAAAGATCTGGATTTTTTCCCGCTTACGGTTAACTATGAGGAAAGATTGTATGCAGTAGGTAAAATCCCGGGCGGATTTATCAAACGGGAAGGCAGACCGAGTGAAAAAGCGATTCTGTCGAGCCGTCTGACTGACCGTCCGATCCGTCCGCTGTTCCCTGAGGGATTCCGTAACGATGTTCAAGTACTGAACATGGTTATGAGCGTGGATCAGGACTGCGCACCTGACATCGCTGCGATGATCGGTACGTCTGCTGCGCTGAGCATTTCCGATGTGCCTTTCGACGGTCCTATCGGCGGTGTGGCTGTTGGCCGCATTAATGGTGAATTTATCATCAATCCTGATGTAGCACAACAAGCTGCCAGCGATATTTATGTGGTCGTTGCCGGAACCAAAGACGCGATCATGATGGTGGAAGCGGAAGCAAACGAAGTGCCGGAAGAAGTGATGCTGGAAGCCATCATGTTCGGTCATGAGGAGATCCGCAAGATCGTGGCCGTTATTGAAGAGCTGGTTGCCGTTGCCGGTAAAGAAAAAATGACGGTCAAACTGCATGCGGTAAATGCTGATGTGAATACAGAGGTCCGTGCTTATGCCGGTGCCCGTCTGGTTGACGCAGTGAAAATTGCCGAAAAGCATGCACGTCAGGATGCCATCGACGCGATCAATAGTGAAACGGTGGAGTATTTCGTCGAGAAATACATAGAAACACCTGAACTGCTGAAAGATGTGAAGGAAGTTCTGCATGACATCGTCAAGGATGAAGTTCGCCGCCTGATCACGCATGATAAAGTGCGTCCGGATGGCCGCAAGCTGGATGAAATCCGCCCGATTGAGTGTGATACGGCACTGCTGCCGCGCACGCACGGTTCCGGTCTCTTTACCCGCGGACAAACCCAAATCCTCAGCGTGTGTACACTGGGTGCGCTTGGTGACGTACAGATCCTGGATGGTATTGATCCGGCTGAAACCAAACGCTTTATGCACCATTATAACTTCCCGCCGTTCAGCGTAGGGGAAGCCCGTCCGCTGAGAGCGCCAGGACGCCGTGAAATCGGTCACGGAGCACTGGGCGAGCGCGCGCTGTCCAAAGTGATTCCAAGTGAAACTGAATTCCCGTACACAATCCGTCTCGTATCCGAAGCGATTGAATCCAACGGTTCCACCTCCCAGGCAAGTATCTGTGCAAGTATCCTGGCAATGATGGATGCGGGTGTACCGATCAAAGCGCCTGTAGCCGGTGTGGCCATGGGTCTGATCAAAGACGGGGAGCATGTATCCATTCTGACGGATATTCAGGGCATGGAAGATCATCTGGGCGATATGGACTTTAAAGTTGCAGGGACCGCAGAAGGCGTAACCGCAATTCAAATGGATATCAAAATTGCCGGAATCGACCGCCAGATTCTGAAGGAAGCACTGGAGCAGGCCAGAGAAGGACGTTTGTTCATTTTGGACAAAATGATGGAGGCCATCTCCGAGCCTAGAACCAGCCTGTCCAAATACGCTCCGAAAATTATTATCATTAACATCAACCCGGACAAAATCCGTGATGTTATCGGTGCAGGCGGCAAAATCATCAACAAGATCATTGAAGAAACCGGCGTGAAGATCGACATCGAACAGGATGGACGCGTCTTTATCGGCTCTTCCGATGAAGAGATGATTCAAAAAGCCCGCAGTATTATTGAAGGCATTGTGAAGGAAGTGCAGGTAGGCGAGATCTACGTAGGTACGGTTCGCCGCATCGAGAAGTTCGGTGCTTTTGTTGAGCTGATTCCCGGCAAAGACGGTCTGGTGCATATTTCCCAGCTTTCCACAGAGCGCGTAGCCAAGGTAGAGGATGTTGTTGCTATTGGCGACACGATTACTGTAAAAGTAACCGAAATCGACCAGCAGGGACGCGTCAACCTGTCGCGCAAAGCGGTTCTGACTTCAGAAAGCGGAGCAAAGGCGTAAAGCGCCTTTTTCTCCTTATTATGCTAATAAAAAGAGACAGAAGTGTATGTGTTCTGGCTCTTTTTTTAACGTATATAAGTGAATTTGAAGAGTTACATCTGTGCTCCACGGCTGTGGGGCTATTTTAATTCTCTCTAAAGTCCGGGTTCATGCATATTTTTCTCCGGTAATTCATAGGCTGGGACAAAACGTCTCTACACCTTGTACAGGGTAGCAGAGGCTGATTGTGCTGGGAGGAACAGTTATGAGGACGGAGAAAGCAGCGCTGGTGCTGGCTTGCATTGCCGTAGTTATCGGTATCGGCAGTACGGCCGGCCCTGTAAAGGATATGCTGGCTGGACTCAAACCGCAGGATGGACTGGCTGTGTGGAGTAATGCCCCCAAGGAACAGGATGAGCTGCGCGCTCTGATTGAGAGCAGGGCTGCCAAGCTGAATGCGGCACCGGTGGATGCAGCCGTGGACCGGGTGTGGAAGGCTATACCGGGATATAACGGGCTGGAGGTAGATGTGGAGGCTTCTTACCGCAATGCGCTGTTAAAAGGGCCGGGGGACAGCCTGAAGCTGGTAGTGCGCCAAATCCAGCCAAAAGTGTCGCTGAAGGATCTCGGGGCAGTTCCGGTCTACCGGGGAAATCCGGCCAAGCCGATGGTCTCCCTGATGATCAATGTAGCCTGGGGCAATCAATACATAGTGCCTATGCTGGATATTCTCGACGAAGAGAAGGTGAAGGTGACCTTTTTTCTGGACGGGAGCTGGCTGAGCAAAAACCGCGAGCTGGCTGCCGAGATGATGAGGCGGGGGCATGAAATGGAAAACCATGCGTATACCCATCCAAATATGAGTACGCTAAGCCGTGCCCGGGCAACTGCCGAGATCGAGAAGACCAAGCTGCTGCTGAAGGAAAGCCTTGGGGCAGACAACAAATGGTTTGCACCGCCTTCCGGTGATTTTGATCAGGAGACTGTGGAGATTGCGGCATCCCTGGGACTCAAAACCGTACTCTGGACGCTCGATACCGTCGATTGGCGCAATCCGTCACCGGAGTCGGTCGTCCAAAAAATCAGCACAAAGGCTGAACCGGGAACGCTGATTTTAATGCATCCTACAGCATCTTCATCCAAGGCGCTCAGAGGCATGATCCAGGGGATCAGGGCCAAAGGGCTGCAGCTCGGGACGGTCAGTCAAACGCTGTCTGCGGAGCGCCTGATGGCTCCGGAAGTTGAGTGAACCCTTTATTTCTGGTAGGATTATAGGCGCATGTAACAATAGTTATCAGAATCAGGGCTATGCCAGGAGGATATATCATTGGAAAAAATCGTATTATCAAACGGCCTGCGGGTGGTCACAGAGACTATTTCTACCGGCCGGTCCGTTTCCTTTGGAATCTGGGTCAAAACCGGCTCCCGTAATGAGAATCCGCTCAATAACGGGATTTCGCATTTTATTGAACATATGCTGTTTAAAGGTACAGACCGGTTCAGCGCCAAGGACATTGCCGAGCAGTTCGATGCCATTGGCGGCAATGTTAATGCGTTCACCTCGAAGGAATATACCTGTTATTATGCAAAAGTGCTGGATGAGCATCTGCCGATTGCGGTGGATGTATTGTCTGATATGTTCTTCCGTTCACGTTTTGATCCCGAAGAGCTGGCGAAGGAAAAAAATGTGATTTTAGAAGAAATCGCCATGTGCGAGGATACCCCGGATGATCTGGTGCATGATCTGATGTGCGCCGCGGCCTACGGCCAGCATCCGCTCGGTTATACCATCCTCGGATTGAAGGAACGCCTTCAGGAGATGACCTCCGATGATCTTCGTGCTTACATGAAAGAGCAGTATACCATTGAGAATATTGTAATCAGTGTGGCGGGGAATATTGATGACAGCCTGACCGGGCTGCTGGAGCGTCACTTCGGCTCTTTTGACAACCATGGCTCCCAAGCCGTGCTGACCGCACCCGAATTCCATGGAGAGCTGCTGTTCCACCGCAAAAAAACGGAGCAAAACCATATCTGTCTGTCCCTTCCGGGCGTGCAGAGCGGAGGACCGCTGCAGTATCCTATGGTGCTGCTGAACAATGCGATCGGCGGCGGCATGAGCTCACGGATGTTCCAGGAGATCCGGGAAAAACGGGGACTGGCGTACTCGGTCTATTCGTACCACAGTTCCCAGGCGGACAGCGGGCTGTTCACTGTATATGCGGGTACCGCCCCCAAACAGACCAAAGAGGTTACAGAGCTGATCAAAGAGATGATGTACGATCTCGCTGATAAGGGGCTTAGTGAAGACGAATTGAGAAAAGGCAAGGAGCAGCTCAAGGGAAGCCTGATTCTCAGCCTCGAGAGCACCAGCAGCCGGATGAACCGGATCGGCAAAAATGAGCTGATGCTTGGCAGACATGATACGCTTGATGATATGATTGCCAAAATCCAGCAGGTAACGATGGATGACGTGAACCGGCTGCTGGACCATATGTTTGCTGAGCCGCTCGCTTTGGCGATGGTAGGCTCTTCAGATAAAGCTATTGCAAATGTTAGGAGAGATGATCTTGTCGCATTACGTTCAAATTAAAAAACTTCCCGGCAACGAGGATGTCCAGCTGCCCCGCAAAATGTCGGAGCAGGCATCGGGCTATGACCTGCATGCCTCTGTTACCGGGGAGGTTGTGCTTGCTCCGGGTGAGCGGGCACTGATTCCTACCGGGATTTCCCTGGCGATGCCGGACGGGCTGGAAGCACAGATCCGCCCGCGCAGCGGGCTGGCCCTGAAAGCCGGCATTACCTGCCTGAACACCCCCGGAACCATAGATGCGGATTACCGCGGGGAGATTAAGGTGCTGCTAATTAACCTTGGACAGGAGCCTTTTACGATCGCCCGCAATGAGCGTATCGCCCAAATGGTCTTCCAGACCGTGCCATCCGTGGCATTGGTTGAAGTGGAAGAGCTGTCTGAGACGGAACGCGGCGCAGGAGGCTTCGGTCACACAGGCAAATAATAAAACGGAAAAGCTTGCGGAACGCGCTGACTCAGCGCCTGTTCTGCAAGCTTTTTTTATATCCGAAATTTCATCACAACCTGATGAGGCTGCCCGGGCGGTTTCCAGGGATATTTCTGCCCCGCTTTTCACCTATCCGCTGCTGCCGGCATAAGATGCCTTATATTCGATTGTGTATGTGGAAAGGAGCGTCATCCCTATGCTTACTGGCATCAGGATCGTGTTCCTGGGCGGGGACGCGAGGCAAATTGAAGTGATTCGGAAATGTGTGGAAATGGATGCGTCGGTAAGCGCGGCAGGCTTCGATAAGTGGGATGCCCCAAGCCCGGGGGTCAACCTGGAACTGCTGTCAGCTGAACTGCTTGGCAATGCGGATGTGCTCGTGCTCCCTACCGTGGGCTGTGACGATGAGGGAAACATCAGCGCGATTTTTTCCTCTGAACGCCTGCAGCTGCTGGAAGAGCATTTTGCAGCACTTCCCAAAGGCTGCATCGTGTATACCGGAATGGCCAAACCTTATTTGCGCAGCTTATGCGCCAAATACTCACTGAAGCTGGTAGAGCTCTTGAACCGGGATGATGTGGCGATTTATAACTCTATACCTACAGCGGAAGGCGCGCTTGTCATGGCCATTCAGAACACTGACTTTACCATACACGGTTCCATATCGATGGTGCTCGGGATGGGAAGAACAGGTTTTACTATGGCGAGAACGCTTCAGGGATTGGGTTCAAAGGTGAAGGTGGGGGTCAGAAAGCAGGAGCATTATGCGCGTGCGGAGGAGATGGGCTGGATGCCCTTCATGACCGGAGAGCTGCTTGCGCACATCCAGGATGTTGACCTTATATTCAATACTATACCCGGCATGATCATTACAGCACAGGTGCTTTCACGCCTTCCCAAGCATTGTGTAATCATAGATTTGGCTTCCGCTCCGGGAGGATGCGATTTCCGCTATGCAGAGAAGCGGGGGATCAAAGCAATGCTGGCACCCGGATTGCCCGGGATCGTTGCCCCGAAGAGCGCCGGAATTATCATGGCTAATGCTTTGGTACAGTCGATATCAGGCGAGACTATTATCAGGGGGGACGAATAGATGGATTGGCACGGAAAAACAGTAGGTTATGCGATAACCGGATCCCACTGCACATTTGCGGAGGTGATGCCGCAGATTCAGCGGTTTATGGACGGCGGGGCGAACGTCGTGCCGATTGTGTCCTCTTCGGTTCTGAATACGGACACCCGGTTCGGTACGTCGAAAAATTGGTTAAAACAGTTGAAAGATATAACAGGTAATGATATCATTTCTACAATTGTTGAAGCGGAACCGCTGGGTCCTGCCAAGTTGCTGGATGTGCTTACGATTGCTCCCTGCACGGGGAACACGACGAGCAAACTGGCCAATGCGATGACAGACAGTCCTGTGCTGATGGCGGCAAAGTCGCAAATGCGCAACGGACGTCCGCTCGTGCTGGCAATTTCCACCAATGACGGGCTGGGTCTGAATGCGGCCAATATTGCGAAGCTGCTTGTAGCCAAACATATTTATTTTGTGCCGTTCGGCCAGGATAATCCGGAAGGCAAGCCCAACTCGCTTGTGGCGCGGATGGATCTCATTCCAGAGACCTGCTACGCCGCGCTGCAGGGACAGCAGCTGCAGCCTATGATTATCGAACGGTTTCATTCAGCATAACATTCAGTTCATGTTACAGCATAGTACACAAATACAGGTCAATTGCTGCCGTCCTCATCCCTGAGGGCGGTTCAACACTTTTTTGGTCTTACAAGATTGACCTGGCGCTGCAGGAACCGTTCCGTCAAATGGGGCACTCCCCGGCGCAGCGATGCGTGTGCTTGCTCAGAGAAGCAATGGAGGAATTATACATGGGTATTCTGGTTCAAAAATTTGGCGGGACTTCAATGTCCACACCTATGGCAAGAGAGCATGTCATCAGTCATGTGAAACGGGAACTGGCCGCCGGCTTCAGCCTGGTTGTTGTAGTGTCTGCAATGGGCCGTAAAGGGGAGCCTTACGCTACCGACACATTGCTGGACTGGGCTGTTCAGAACGGCAACTCCCTTCCGGACCGCGAGAAGGATCTTTTGATGTGCTGCGGTGAGATCATTTCGGCAACTACACTGTGTGGACTGCTGGAGCAGGAGGGGATCCGTTCTACCGTGCTGACAGGTGCACAGGCCGGATTTATCACCGATAACAATTATGGAAATGCCCGGATTCTGGATGTCCGGACAGACCGTATTCTGCGTGAACTTCGCGAGCAGAAGGTAGTGATCGTCACCGGATTCCAGGGCCAGACAGAGGCCGGAGATTTCACGACTCTCGGCCGCGGGGGCAGCGATACCTCGGCAACCGCTCTCGGCGCGGCACTGCGTGCCGATATGGTCGATATTTATACAGATGTGGATGGTATTCTTACCGCTGATCCGCGGATTGTGGAAGATGCCAAGCCGTTAACCTATGTAAGTTATACCGAAATCTGCAATATGGCTTATCAGGGGGCCAAGGTGATTCACCCCCGTGCTGTTGAGATTGCCATGCAGGCGAATATCCCGGTTCGAGTACGCTCCACGTTCTCGGAAACCGAAGGCACACTGGTCACTCATCCTGAGGGGTTCAGTGATGTTTCGCATGGAATCGTAGACCGTTTTGTTACCGGTATCGCTTATGTCAGCAATGTTACCCAAATTTCTGTAGAATGTCCGGAAGGCAACGGAACCGGCATGCAGCTGCAAATTTTCAAGAGCATGGCCGACAACGGCATCAGTGTGGATTTTATCAATGTCACACCGACAGAAGCGCTGTATACTGTTAACGATGACAAGTCAGAGCAGGCTATTTCCGCGCTGCAGGAGCTGGGGCTGCGTCCGAAGAGCCTGTCGGGCTGTGCCAAGGTATCCGTGATCGGCGGAGGCATCAACGGCGTACCGGGGATTATGGCCCGTATTGTAGAAGCGCTCAGCTCGCAGAACATTCAGATTTTGCAGTCGGCGGATTCCAATACAACCATCTGGGTTCTTGTGAAGAAAGAAGATATGGTGCAGTCGCTGCGTGCGCTGCATACCAAATTTGAACTGCACCGCTGACAAGGAGGAATTCTAAGTGGATTTCGGAAGATTAATCACTGCCATGGTTACCCCGTTTCACGGGGACGGAGAAATCAACTGGGAAGCAACTTCAAAGCTTGTAGATTATTTGATTGAACAGCAGAAATCCGAAGCGCTGGTGGTCTGCGGAACAACGGGAGAATCCCCAACTCTGACGGAAGAAGAGAAGCTGGAGCTGTTTTCTTTTGTCCTGAAGAAGGCGGACGGCCGCTGCAAGGTGATTGCCGGCACCGGGACGAACAGCACCAGACATACGATCCAGCTGACAAAGGAAGCCGAGAAAATCGGTGTTGACGGTGTCCTTCTGGTCGTTCCGTATTATAACAAGCCTAACCAGGAAGGGCTGTATCAGCATTTTGCGGCAATAGCAGCTGAGACATCCCTGCCCTGCATTCTGTATAACGTTCCCGGCCGTACCAGCGTAAGCATGAGTGCAGCTACCACCCTGCGGCTGGCTGAAATTCCTAACATCGTGGCAATTAAGGAATGTGCATCCGTGGACCAGATTACCATGATCGCGACCGCTTGTCCTGATGATTTTCATGTATATACAGGCGATGACTCAGCGGGTCTGGCTACACTGGCGGTTGGCGGGCATGGCATAATCAGTGTCGCCAGTCATGTGATCGGGGATCAGATGTCAGAAATGATTGAAGCGTTTGTTGCGGGGAATGTCCAGCGGGCTGGGGAGCTGCACCGGAAGCTTTTTCCGGTATTCAAAGGATTGTTCGAGTGCCCTCAGCCGCTGCCGAACCCTTCAGCCGTCAAGTTTGCGCTTAATCTGCGCGGAATGGACGTCGGTTCTGTCCGCCTGCCCCTGGTATCACCGAGTGAAGACGAGGCTGCTTTTATCACAGCATTGTTAAAATAAGTCCCGTATTATATTTAATACACGAATTGTTTTGAACCGGTATCCCTTTCCGAGGGAGCCGGTTTTTTTGTTTTTTTACAGTCACACTGCTTGTCTTTTCCTCAAATAATGCAGGCTGGTCAAGGAAAGAATAGGCATACAGGGCCTATGACTTGTCTTTTGCCAAAAAAATCATGTATAATGTTCTTAAGTGACTGGGTGCGGTTAAAATTAAATATGCGGTAATCTTCCGGCAATGTATTTTTACATTGTAAGACAGGATAGGTCCTTGTATAAGTCTGTGCAATTGCTGCCGGATTTTTCGCGCAAGGGGCGCGGCGGTGAGAATTGACGGCTTATGTCCGCTTCAAGTAAACGTTCACTGCCCGGGTCCGGGAGTATTCCGCGCTTTGCAAAGAAGCAGACTTACGGAATTCCCTGTTGAATATGGAAGCTAACGGCAATTTGAATCAAGTGTTCAGCGCCGCTGAAATAATGAAGCTTATTGTTTAACAATAATAGTATGACGTCCAACATCATAGGAGGGTTAGATTCATTTGTCCAAAAAAAACAACAACAATGATAAATTAACGATTTTCGCATTGGGCGGAGTCGGAGAAATCGGGAAAAATATGTATGTCGTACAATACGCCAACGACATCGTTGTCGTAGATGCCGGCCTGAAATTCCCGGAAGAGGATATGCTTGGGATTGATATTGTTATTCCTGACATTTCATACCTTACCGAGAACCGTGACAAAGTCAGAGGGATTCTGCTGACTCACGGACACGAGGATCACATCGGCGGCTTGCCGTATGTGCTTAAGAATTTGAACGTTCCTGTATACGGAACAAGACTTACCCTGGGGCTCGTGGAGAACAAGCTTAAGGAAGCGAACCTGCTTGGCGATACCAAACGGATTCTCATCCATGAGGATTCCGAACTGGAGCTTGGCAGCACACTGAAAGCTACATTCTTCAGAACTAACCATAGTATTCCCGACTCGGTCGGTATATGCATCGAAACGCCGGAAGGCAATGTCGTTCATACGGGTGACTTCAAATTTGACCATACCCCAGTCAACGGTCAATATGCGAACCTGCACCGGATGGCCGAAATCGGACAAAAAGGCGTGCTGGCACTTCTGTCAGACAGTACTAATGCTGAAAAGCCAGGCTTTACGCCATCGGAGAAAAATGTCGGCATCGTGCTCGAAGATATTTTCCGCAAAGCTGAGCAGCGTGTCGTTGTAGCGACTTTTGCTTCCAACGTACACCGGATCCAGCAGGTAGTTAACGCAGCTGAATCTACAGGACGCAAGATTACCGTTATCGGCCGCAGCATGGTCAATGTGGTATCTATCGCTTCCGAACTGGGATATCTTCATGTTCCGGACGGTATGCTGATCGAGCCTGAAGAAATGAACAGAATGGCCGGCAACCGTGTGGTTGTTCTGTGCACAGGCAGCCAAGGCGAGCCGATGTCTGCGCTTACCCGCATGGCACGCTCCAGCCACCGCAAAGTGGACATCCTTCCGGGCGACACTGTAATTATTGCAGCAACTCCGGTTCCGGGTAACGAGAAATATGTGGGCCGTACGATTGATGAATTGTTCCGTCTTGGCGCTAATGTTATTTACAGCGGCTCCAACTCCGGCGTTCACGTATCCGGTCACGGCAGCCAGGAAGAGCTGAAGCTGATGCTTAACCTGATGAAGCCGAAATATTTCCTGCCGATCCACGGTGAATACCGTATGCAGCGCAAGCACGCGCTGCTGGCCGAATCCGTCGGAGTAGATCCAAGCAACATCTACATTACTGAACTCGGTGAAGTGATCGAGATTACTGGCGGTGCAGCACGCAGAGCAGGCAAAGTTACTGCCGGCAATGTGCTGATCGACGGTCTGGGCGTGGGTGACGTTGGTAACATCGTACTGCGTGACCGTAAGCTTTTGTCGCAGGATGGTATTCTGGTAGTTGTAGTTACACTAAGCAAGCAGAATGGTGCGATCGTGTCCGGACCGGACATTATCTCCCGCGGATTTGTATATGTGCGGGAATCGGAAGGGCTTCTGGATGAGGCCAACCGGATCGTATCCGGAACGCTGCAGCGTCTGATGAGCGAGAAGGTTAACGAGTGGGCTTCCCTGAAGACCAGCGTCAAGGATTCCCTTGGCCGTTTCCTTTACGAGCAGACCCGCCGCAGACCGATGATCCTGCCGATCATTATGGAAGTATAAGAAGAGACAATCTTAATTTACAATACAATGTTGGGCCAAAAGCCCCTTTTTCCCGGAAATATTGGACGGTTTCCAGGGAGAAAGGGGTTTTTGCATTTTTAATGCACCTTGAATAATGAAGTCCCTCAAAATGTCATACTACGGAAGAGAATAGTATGGCTGGCTGCAGTGCGTAAAGCTGCAAGCGGAAAGGGAGAGCTGCGAACGATGGATTTTATACCAGGAATCAGTACCGGCAATAACAATGGAGAGATGGTCCCGGAAGAGACGAAACCGGCCGTTCATGAACCGGTCCCTCCCGGACCTGCAAGTGTAATTAAAGAGCTGGGACAGACGGTAATCCCGGCCGGAGAGCCGGATATTTTCTGCATGACCATTATCGGCCAGATTGAAGGGCATTTTGTGCTGCCGCCGCATAATAAAACGACCAAATATGAGCATATCATTCCCCAGCTTGTAGCTGCGGAACAGAACAAGAATATCAAAGGCCTGCTGATTATCCTGAATACGGTCGGAGGCGATGTGGAAGCAGGGCTGGCTATAGCCGAGATGATTGCATCCCTGTCCAAACCGACAGTAACCGTTGTGATCGGCGGCGGCCACAGTATCGGAGTACCGATTGCCGTGTCCTCCAGCTATTCCATCATTGCCGAAAGTGCAACGATGACCATCCACCCCATCCGTATGAACGGACTGGTGATCGGTGTTCCGCAGACGTTTGAATATATGGAGCGGATGCAGGAGCGGATGGTTAAATTTGTGACTTCGCATTCACGGATTTCCGAGGAATTGTTCAAGGATCTCATGTTTAAGACAGGGGAGCTGAACCGAGATATTGGAACGGCTGTAGGAGGCTCTGACGCAGTCAAGTATGGTCTAATGGATGAGGTCGGCGGTATTGGAGCAGCGCTGGCGCGCCTGAATGCAATGATTGCAGGAGGCGACACCCTTATTCAAGGCTCTGTAGCGCAGGGAGGACTGAAACAATGACATTCCATACCGTACTCCCTATGGAGCAGGTGTTCGAAGGAGCTATACAAGTGACCGGGCTTTTGCAAGAGGTGAACATCAAAGGAATGCTGATGCAGGTCGAACCTTTGGAAGGCGGACAGGCGCGGATTGTAAGGCTGCTGCACTGCCCGCTGGATAAGTATCTGGACCCGGCATTTATGCCTGGAGCAACAATTAGTTACACCCTTTGACAAGTTATCCCCGGAGCCTCTTTTAAGAAAATGCGAACATATTATCGGAAAATGCATTTTCTGACAAAAGAGAACATAGGTACGCCACGCCATTATATGGTATAATATTGTTCCGGGGGTGGCTGGTGTGGCTAAACGAAGAAAGAAAAAGAAAAAAGTGCTGATCGGCAGCTTTTTAAAATATGAAATTTACGGCATTATGCTGATTACCATATCCGTGATTGCCCTATCAGGAGAAGCGGCGGTTGGACGTTCGCTGTCCAGCATGTCGGGGTATTTACTTGGGCGGTTTTATTTTGTGCTGCCGCTGATCGGCATTATTTACGGTCTTATGGTCATGATTCACAGAAAATGGCCTGCGAACTGGAACAGCCGGTATACAGGGGCTCTGCTGCTTGTAATGTCGCTGTGTCTTATGAGTTCAATTTCATCGATGGAGCAGAAGCTTGCCCCGATCGGACTGCTGCATCCGGGCAATGTGCTTGGACAAATACATAATGATCTTTCAGGTGCGCTTTCACCGGGCTCCAGCGACAGCAGCGTGTATTTGCTGGGCAAGGATATAAGCGGCGGATATATAGGCGCTCTGGAATTCGCCGCTCTGCTCTGGCTGTTCGGCAGCCTTGGAGCCAAGCTTATCATGATTGTCATGCTGGCTATCAGCTTCATGCTGGTTACGAATCTGTCATATGTGGAGCTGTTCTCGCTGCTGCGTGTCCGGGCGGTGAAGCTGTTCGAAGGAATCAAGGTCAAGGCTGCGAACCGGCCTGCAGCTGTTCCGGTATCGGCCCGTTCTTCCAGAACGTCCAGGGCCAGGGAGCCTCAGCCTGCCCAATATGAAGACGATGACGATGAGGAGCTGGACGACGGGGATTTGCTTCCAAGACGCAGCCAGCCGCTGTTCTTCCGCAGGATTGGCGACTGGCTGAGCGGAAATCAGCAGAGTGAGAATCCGGTTTTGGAGGACGAGACGGACAATGGTCCGGATCTTGTGTTTACTCCTCAGGGCAACGGACCGATCATCACCGGAATGAATGCCCGCAGGGGCAACACCCCGCTAACTGAACCGGAACCGGACTTCCCTGAAGCTGATGACCTGGAGCCTGTTACTCCGATTATCCGTGATTTCTTCGAGCATATCCGTGCAGAAGGGCTGAATGAAGAGGACCGGGAAGAATGGGGGGAGTTCTCTCCGGCTGCTAGGGGAGGCAGTCCCAAGGGACAAGCACCCGAGACTGCTCGTGCCGCTGATGACGGCGCCCAGAGTGATGAGGATGTAACGATCGAGCTCGATGGCCTGCTAGGTCAGGGTGAGAACGCAGAGGCAGTGCCGGCTGCTCCGCTTCCGCCGCCGCCGAAGCCTTACAAGCTGCCGCCTTTCCGGCTGCTGTCAAAGCCCAATAACGGGGCCAAGGGCGGAGACCAGAATGATTACATGCAGACTGCCCGCAAGCTGGAGGCTACGCTCGAAAGCTTTGGCGTCCGGGCCAAGGTGCTTGAGGTTGTCCGGGGCCCTGCGGTCACCCGGTATGAAATTCAGCCGGACATTGGCGTGAAGGTCAGCCGGATTGTCAATTTGACGGATGATATCGCCCTTGCGCTTGCAGCGAAGGATATCCGGATGGAAGCTCCAATTCCGGGCAAATCAGCCATCGGGATTGAAGTGCCTAACCCTGAGGTCTCTGTTGTAACCATGCGTGAAGTGATGGAGACCCAGATTTTTCAGGATGCCGAATCCCGGTTATCCATTGCCTTTGGCCGGGATATTTCCGGGCAGACGATTATCGGAAATCTGGCCAAGATGCCCCATCTGCTTGTTGCCGGTGCTACTGGCTCGGGTAAATCGGTCTGCATTAACGGGATTATTACAAGTATTCTTTATAAGGCCAAGCCTGATGAAGTCAAATTCCTGATGGTTGACCCCAAAATGGTCGAACTGAATGTATATAACGGCATACCGCATCTGCTTGCTCCCGTGGTCACCGATCCCAAGCGGGCGAGCCTCGCACTTAAGAAGATTGTAGTGGAGATGGAGAAACGCTATGAGCTCTTCTCCAAATCAGGTACACGGAATGTCGAAGGATACAACAACCTCATGAAAGACAATCCGGCTGCAGTGCTGCCCTACATCGTAGTTATTGTGGACGAGCTTGCGGATCTGATGATGGTTGCTGCGAACGATGTCGAGGATGCGATTTGCCGGCTGGCCCAGATGGCCCGGGCGGCAGGAATCCATCTGATCATAGCCACCCAGCGCCCATCCGTAGATGTTATTACAGGATTAATTAAAGCCAATATTCCTTCCCGGATCGCGTTCGGTGTATCCTCCAATGTGGACTCCAGAACAATTTTGGATATGCCGGGGGCAGAAAAGCTGCTGGGCAGAGGGGACATGCTCTTCCTGCCGATGGGCGCTTCCAAGCCGGTCCGCGTTCAGGGTGCTTTTATGAGCGACCAGGAAGTAGAGAGCATTGTTCAGTTTGTCAGCAGCCAGGGTGAAGCGGAATATGATGAAAGTCTTGTTCCAGAAGTGGATGATACTGTAACAGAGGACGAGGAGCCGCAGGATGAGCTATACGAACAGGCAGTCCAGATTGTGCTGGAAGCGAAGCAGGCGTCCGTATCGCTGCTTCAGCGGCGCATGAGGGTAGGTTATACCCGTGCAGCGCGCCTGATTGACTCTATGGAGGCACGGGGAGTGATCGGGCCTTACGAAGGCAGCAAGCCGCGTGAGGTGCTGATGTCTCTTGAGCAGTACCAGCATAACCGAATGAGCTCTTGACCCAAAAAGAGATGACCCGGAAGTACGGGCCATCTCTTTTTTATTTTGGCTGCTCCATCATTCTCATTTACAGCGGATTTTGCGGCTCTGCTGTGAAGGCATGCATAGGATCTCCTGCCAGTCGTCATAATAACTTTAGCCATCCATGTTGAACTTACAATAGAAAGGTAGAGCGAACCCCTATGAACAAACATAAGCAGTGGATATTTGCCGTAATGACCCTCGCACTGGCCGCCGCGCCTTTCGCAGGAGAGCTTATTGAACGTAATGGCACCATTCATGCCAGCCCGTATCACGATCCATCTGTGGTGAAGGACACCGCTGTTCCTGCAGAGGAGTCATTGCCTGCCTTCGGAACAACACTGTTAAAAGTCGGATCATCCGGCCAGGATGTCTATGAGCTTCAAGGAAGGCTTAAGCACCTCGGATATTACGGAGGCAAAATAGACAGCCAGTTTGGTCCAAAAACAAAAAATGCGGTTACGTGGTTCCAGTGGAAATTCGGGATGAAGGTAGACGGAGTCGTCGGCGCCAAAACAAAGCTGAAGCTGTACAATGCCACCAAAGCCTGGAAACCAACAGAACCTCCAACCAGTACCGCAGGCAAGAAGAATACAACCAACACAACCAACACAGCGGCCAACACCAAAAACACGAATACGGCGGAGCTGTCTTCAGGCAATACGATGGGCTTATCGGAAAATGATTTGAAAATCATGGCAAATGCCGTTTATGGTGAGGCCCGAGGTGAACCTTTTGAGGGACAGGTTGCCGTGGCAGCGGTTATCCTCAACCGGGTTAAATCGCCGAGCTTTCCGAACACGCCATCCGGCGTGATTTTTCAGCCGGGGGCATTTACGGCAGTAGCTGACGGGCAAATTTATCTGGAGCCCAATGAGCAGGCCCGCAAGGCCGTGCAGCAGGCGCTCAACGGCTGGGACCCTTCGGGAGGCTGCCTGTATTATTTTAATCCGAAGACGGCAACCTCCAAGTGGATCTGGACCCGTCCTCAGGTCAAGACGATCGGGGAGCATATCTTCTGCATGTAGCCCTCCGGGAATAACATTCACTATAAATCAGCCAAGAGCAACCGGTAAGGTCATTCCGGTTGCTTCCTTACTTTGGAATGGTTTAGAATGGATAATACTTCATAAACTTGTTGTATAGCAACTATCCAAGCGGTAAAGGAGTTTTAGACGTGACAAACAACGGATTTCAACATGGCAACGCTGCCGGCATGCGGATTCATGTCCTGCCGACCAAAGCGTTCAAGACTTTCGCCATCTCGCTTTATGCAGGTGTGCCGCTTGATGAGAGCACAGTTACCCCCACTGCGCTGGTCCCTTTTGTACTCCGCAGAGGTACAGCTTCCTATCCGGAAACAACCCAGTTCCGCGAACGTCTCGAAGAGCTGTACGGTGCAGGTTTTGGTTTTGACATTTACAAAAGAGGCGACTATCAGATTGTCCAGTTCCGCATGGATACCATTAACGATTCCTTTGTACAGAGCAAGGAAAGCCTTCTTGGCGAGTCCTTTGCCTTCCTGGGAGAGGTACTGACCAAACCGGCGCTCGCTGACGGAAGCTTCCGGGCTTCCTATGTGGCCACAGAGCGGGAGACGGTGCGCAAGAAGCTGGAAGCGATCGTCAACGATAAAATCCGCTATGCGGCCGAGCGCTGTATTGAAGAAATGTGCCGCCAGGAGCCTTACCGCCTGCATCCGCTCGGCCAAAGAGCCGATTTGGACAGCATTACGCCTGAGTCATTATATCAGTCCTATAACAGCTGGCTGGACGGGGCTATTCTGGATTTGTATGTGGTAGGGGATACTACCCCTGAGGAAGTTGAAAAGCTGGTGATCCGCCATTTCGGCCGTGACCGGTCTGAACCTGCCGGATACTCGTCCAATTTCAAGCCGGCCGCTGTAAATGAGGTCCGTACAGTGGAAGAGAAGCTTGATGTCAATCAGGGCAAGCTGAACATGGGGCTGCGTACATCTATTACGTATAAGGATGACAGCTATGCGTCGGCGCTGATGTATAACGGCATTCTGGGCGGTTATCCGCACTCCAAGCTGTTTGTTAACGTGCGTGAGAAGGAGAGCCTTGCTTACTACGCTTCCTCCCGTTATGACGGGCATAAGGGAATCGGCACGATCCAATCCGGCATCGAAACCCAGAATTACGGCAAAGCCGTCGATATCATCCGCAAGCAGCTGGAGGAGATGAAAGCCGGCAAGATCAGCGATCTGGAACTTAGCCAGACGAAAGCGATGATCCGTAATCTGCTTTCCGAAATCCAGGATTCCGCTTTTGAGATGATTTCTTTTGATTTTAACCGCCAATTGTCCGGAAAAGACCGTTCAGCCGAAGAGCTGCTTGTCCAGGTGGACGCTACAGGGGCGGAAGATGTGCAGGCCGCGGCAGGCACCTTCCAGCTCGATACGATTTATTTCCTGACAGGGAAGGGGGAATAGCCGTGGAACAGATTCATTACGAAAGACTCCAAGAGACACTCTATTACGAGGTTATGGACAACGGGCTGCAGGTTTATGTGCTGCCTAAGCCAACCTTTAAGAAAACCTATGCCACTTTTGCCACCAAATACGGTTCGGTAGACAATCATTTCAAAGTAGCCGGCGGTGAAGAGACTACTGTTCCCGACGGGATCGCCCACTTCCTGGAGCATAAAATGTTCGAGGAGCCGGAAGGCGACATTTTCGCTACGTTTGCTTCCAACGGGGCATCAGCCAATGCTTTTACCAGCTTTGACCAGACAGTATATCTTTTCTCGGCTACCGAGAATATTGAGACCAATCTCAGCACTTTGGTGGATTTTGTCCAGCGTCCTTATTTCACGGATGAGAATGTGGAGAAGGAAAAAGGCATCATCGGGCAGGAAATCAACATGTATGCCGATAATCCCGATTGGCGGGTGTATTTCGGTCTGATTGAGGCCATGTACGCCAAACATCCGGTGCATATCGATATTGCCGGAACCATTGAATCCATTTCTACAATCACCAAAGAAACGCTGTATACTTGCTACAATTCTTTTTACCATCCAAGCAACATGCTGCTGTTTGTAGTCGGCGGTGTGGAGCCGGAAAAGGTATTTTCGCTGATCCGCAGCAATCAGGCCGGTAAATCCTACGACAAGCAGGGGGAAATCACCCGGATCTTCGATGAAGAGCCTGTAGAAGTCGCAGAGAAGCATCAGGAGAGCAGACTTGCTGTATCTATGCCCAAAATCATGTTCGGGTTCAAAGAGAAGAATCCGGGTCTGACCGGAGAAGCTGCCGTCCGCCGCGATCTTACAACCAAGCTGATGCTTGATCTGCTGCTTGGAAGCAGTACGGCCCTCTACCAGAAGCTCTATGACGAAGAATTGATCTCCGACAGCTTCGGGCATGAATTCAACAGCTCGCCGCAATATGCGTTCTCTGCGATCGGCGGAGATACGAAGGATCCGGATCTGCTCCTGAAGCGGATTAAGGAAGAGATCAATGCTATTCTTGCGTCGGGATTCACGGAGAAGGATTTTGAACGTGCCCGTAAAAAGAAAATCGGCGGCTATCTGCGCATGCTGAACTCTCCCGAGAATATTGCCCATGAATTTACCCGTTACCAGTTCCGCGGAGGCGATCTGTTCAAAGTGCTGCCTGTATATGAATCGATTACTTTGGATGAGGTGAATGCCCGTCTGCGTGATCATGTAGACTGGGAGCAGCTTGCAGTGTCGCTTGTGGTGAGTCCTTAATGTCATCTGGGGGAGAGAACAGCAAGCCGATAGGAGAAATGACAGTGCTAATTACAGGGGGCAGCGGGGGAATCGGCGGAGCCATAGCCGAACGTTTTGCTTCTGTAGGAATGAACATTGTTATTCATTATATGAATTCGCATGAAGCGGCCAATGACGTGGCCCGGCGCTGTATGGCGCTTGGGGCCAAGGTGATGACGGTGACTGCGGATATGCGGGACCGGAGCCAGCTGGTGCGGATGGCTGAACGGCTGGAGAACAGCGGAATGCAGCCGGATATTCTGGTTAATAATGCCGGAAAAGCCCATTACGGGATGCTTGCCGATGTGACGGAGGAAGAGTGGGATGATATTATGGCGGTTAATCTGAAGGGCACCTTTTTGTGCAGCCAGATTTTCATGCCGTACATGATCTCCCAGCGCTTCGGACGGATTCTCAACGTTTCTTCAGTGTGGGGAATTTCCGGTGCCTCCTGTGAAGTAGCCTATTCCGCCAGCAAAGGCGGGGTAAATGCCTTTACCAAGGCGCTGGCCAAAGAGCTGGCGCCCTCCGGAGTTACGGTGAACGCTGTGGCTCCTGGGGCTGTTAACACAGCGATGCTGGCCAATCTGCAGGAAGAGGAAATCCGTATGCTTGAAGAGGAGATTCCCGTAGGGCGCCTGGCATCCGCAGATGAAATTGCTTCACTTGTCTATTTCCTGGCCCTGCCTGAGTCCGGTTATATTACGGGCCAGGTGATCAGTCCCAACGGGGGATGGATAACCTGAGCATTCCTGCTCGGGAAATGCCCAATGGTGAAATGCTCCAGCATAAGATCACTGGCGCCGAGACATATTAGTACTGTTGATTTTAAATCTCACGTAAGGCGGCTGTCTCCTGAATAAGGCGGGCAGACCGTAAACATGAAGGAGGATTTAAGATGTCAACAGACAACGTAGTGAAGAACTTTGATACCTGGAAAAGCTTTTTGGGACAGCGGGTCATTCAGGCTGAAAAACTGGGGATGAGTGATGACACCATTTCCAAGCTGGCTTTTGAAATCGGGGAATTCCTCGATAAAAAAGTCGATCCGGGCAACTATTCCAACCGGGCGATCAAAGAGCTGTGGGATGTCGGCACCGACGAAGAGAAGCATACCATTGCTTCCCTTATGGTCAAGCTGGCGAAAAAGAACGCATAGGCATGCGGAAGAAGCTCCCCTCGTGGGAGCTTTTCTGCAATTATTACAAGGGTGACCTTGCCTTTCATTTTCATTTTATATATCATTAACATGACCCGTGTTTCAGATGACTTGCCGAAGCCGGCTTTTTTGATGTTAACAGGGAAAAGGAATCTTATGAGGTGCAAATCAGTGGAATATAAACAGTGGTATATGGAGTACAAGATACATAAGAACAGACCTGGTCTGCTTGGAGATATCGCTTCAATGCTCGGAATGCTGGAAGTTAACATCCTGACAATCAACGGTGTGGAAGGCAAAACCCGCGGTATGCTGCTCGAAACGAGCGACGATGAAAAGATTATGCTGATGGGCGAAATGCTCAAGAAAGTGGATAATATAACGGTTACGGCCCTGCGCTCTCCGCGGCTGGTGGATAAGCTGGCCGTCCGTCATGGACGATATATTGACCGGGATTCTGACGACCGCAAAACCTTCCGCTTTACAAGGGATGAGCTGGGGCTGCTGGTTGATTTTCTCGGCGAGCTGTTTAAAAGGGAAGGGAATCAGGTTATAGGACTACGGGGTATGCCCCGGGTCGGGAAGACAGAATCCATCATCGCCGGCAGTGTCTGTGCACAGAAACGGTGGACCTTCGTATCTTCGACTCTTTTGCGTCAGACGGTCCGGAGCCAGCTTGCTGAGGATGAGATGAATCCGCATAACGTCTTTATTATTGACGGGATTGTAAGCACCATCCGTTCCAACGAAAAGCACTATAATCTGCTGCAGCAGGTCATGAGCATGCCAAGCACCAAAGTGATAGAGCACCCGGATATCTTTGTACGCGAATCCGAGTACAGCTTTGATGACTTTGATATCATTATCGAGCTGCGCAATACACCGAACGAAGAGATCTTGTATGAATCGTTTACGACGAGCTACAGTGATGATCTTTGAGAATAAATAATTACTTATAGGAGGTGATGGTATGTCGGAACTGGGCCGGCACTTAAAAGAGGCACGCCTGCAAAAAGGGATGAGCCTTGATGATGTCCAGGAAGTAACGAAGATCCGCAAAAAATATTTGGAAGCCATCGAGGCGGGGGATTATAAAGTGTTACCCGGGAGCTTTTATGTCCGGGCATTTATCAAAACCTACGCGGAGGCTGTAGGAGTAAATCCGGACGAGCTAATGGAGGAGCACGGCAATGTTCCGGCTGCACCGGTCGACACTACAATGGAGACGGTGATCCAGAAGCGCAGCCGCAAGCCTGAAACAGAACGGAATGCCAAATGGCTGCCTACAGTACTAATGTGGACGTTCCCGGTGCTGATCCTTGTGGTCATTTATCTGTATGCATCCAATTCCTTGAATAAGCCGGAATCCCCGACAGTGGACTCGGCGGATGTGACTTCCGAGCAGCAGGATCCGGCGACACAGCAGCCTTCTCCGACTGCGGTCGGTGGCGGAGTTGCCGCACCGTCTGAACCGGCTGGAACTGCTGAAGCCACTGCTGCGCCAACTGCCGCTCCTACGGCAGTGCCTACTCCGTCACCGTCTCCTGCTCCGCAGGCGGTTACGGTGACTCAGGACCGCAAATCCGGCAAGACGACAATCTACAAAGTATCCGCGCCTTCCGGAACTCCGGTGGAGGTCAAAATTGTGGCTACCGGTGTCAGCTGGCTTGAGGTTTACAAAGGCGAAAACTCCAAGGGAGAGAAGCTGAGCTTCGGCAATACCGAAGCCGGCCAATCCATGAGCTTTACGCTTGATGCCGAGGGGATGTATATCAAATCCGGGTACTCTCCGGCAACGGATATTACAGTGAACGGGGAGACGGTCACGGACGGCAAGACTTCATCCCGCCTGCTGCTGGAGCTTGATAATACAGGGGCTTCCGCCGGCGGAGGGAATGATACCGGCAGTACGGATGACGGTGACGAAAGCCAGGATAGCGGAACAGAAGAATAAGCTGGCTTTATGTATAGACTTTGGCAATATGGAGAACCTATGGTTGATTTACAGTTCTTACGCCAAAGTGAGGTGTATACACTCATGACCGTCAGCTGGATCGTAACAGGGCTGGGCATCATCGTCAGCCTGCTTGGTTACTATTTGACCCCAAGCGCCTGGGGCTATGGAATTCTGGGATTCGGGCTTGCACATGTTGTGCTGGGAATTCTGGATATGTTCCGGGCTCCTGCAAGAAGCAGATAGAGGCCGCTGGCAGGAAGTCTCCCGGAAGGCTTGGCCGCCGGGAGGCCCTTTGCGGGGAATGCTGCCGGAAGCTGATCCGGGATGCATATGGCTCCACTCCAGTGGGGCTGTTTTGTATGCCGGGACTGTGTGTTCTTCCATAATTAGACTTAATAACACCTTTCTCATATAATAGGAACAGAATAATTGTAAACAAAGGAAGTGGAGTCATGAGTTCGGAAAGTTCATTTGACATTGTATCCAAAATGGATATGCAGGAGTTGACCAATGCCGTTCATCAGACCGAGCGGGAAATTGACAACCGGTTTGACTTCAAGAACAGCAAAAGCAGCCTGAAGCTGGAGAAAGACGCACTGATTATCGCTTCAGAGGATGAATTTAAGCTGAATGCTGTCATTGATATTTTACAATCAAAGATGGTCAAACGCGGAATTACCCTCAAAAACCTGGATTTCGGCAAAGTGGAACCGGCATCTCTCGGAACGGTGCGCCAGCGTCTTGGCCTGAAGCAGGGAATCGATCAGGAGAATGCCAAAAAGATCAACGTTTTGATCAGGGATTCGAAACTGAAGGTCAAAAGTCAAATCCAGGGCGATCAGATCCGTGTTACAGGCAAAAGCCGTGATGATCTGCAGCAAATTATCCAGATTTTGCGGAAAGCCGATTTGCCGCTGGATTTGCAGTTTAACAATTTTAAGTAGGCTTACGTACCCCGCAGTGCTTACGCACCTATCTTGCGGGGTGCTTTCTGTTATTTTGAACACCTACATATGGCAAGGGAGGAACTTCAGTGAATTTGCCCAACCGCATCACGCTTGCGCGCATTTGTCTTATCCCGATAATGATGATTTTTCTGCTTATGGATTTCAGTTTTTTTCCTGAACCTATACACTGGGGGTCTTTCCAGCTCTCGGTTAATCATCTTATCGCAGCTGTGATTTTCCTGCTTGCGGCCAGCACAGACGGGATTGACGGCTATATCGCCCGGAAATATAACATGGTTACCAATTTGGGTAAACTGCTTGATCCGCTTGCGGACAAGCTGCTCGTCTCGGCGGTGCTGATCTCTCTTGTGGAGCTGGGAAGATGCGATTCCTGGATCGCTATCGTAATTATCAGCCGTGAATTTGCAGTAACCGGACTGCGCCAGGTGGCTCTTCTTGAAGGCAAAGTTGTTGCAGCCAGTAAATGGGGTAAGATAAAGACAATAGTGCAGATTGTAGCCATCTCGCTTCTGCTGCTCAACAACTTCCCGTTCCAGTTCGTAAGCATTCCGTTGGACGATATCGCGATCTGGGCTGCGGCTATTATTACGATCTACTCGGGAATTGATTACTTTGTGAAGAACAAGGAATTGCTGCAGCTTAATAATTCTTAAACTTATTAACGAATCCATTATTTCTACTGCCAGGAGGGGAAGCCAGCTATGAAAGCAGAAATTATTGCCGTAGGTACAGAACTATTACTTGGACAAATCGTTAACAGCAATGCCCAGTTTTTGTCGGTAGAGCTTGCCGCCCTGGGAATTGACGTCTATTTTCAGACAGTAGTAGGAGACAACAGCAGCCGGCTTCAGCAAGCCATAGAAATTGCGCAAAGCCGTGCGGATGTCATTTTGTTCACCGGCGGTATCGGTCCGACTGAGGATGATCTTACCAAGGAAGCACTTGCTGCTGCACTTGGACGTTCGCTTCATATTGACCAGTTTGCTATGGATCACGTACAGCGGTTTTTTGACGAGCGCAAGATTGTCATGACCGAGAACAACCGCAAGCAGGCGCTTATCATTGAAGGAACCACACCGCTTGCTAATGAGATCGGGCTGGCTGTGGGCATTGCATTCGCAGATAAAGGCAAGTATTATATCGTTCTTCCGGGGCCGCCGCGGGAAATGAAGCCGATGTTCACCGAAAAGGCGAAGCCTTGGCTGCAGCATCATGCGCTGACGAATGAAATGCCGATTTACTCCAAAATGCTCAAATTTGCCGGTATCGGCGAGTCGCTTCTGGAAGATAAACTGATTGATCTTATCCGTAACCAGACTGATCCGACCATTGCTCCTTATGCGAAGGAGGGAGAAGTTACGGTCCGCATCTCTACCAAAGCGCCTTCCGAGCGTGAGGCGATGGAGAAGCTGGATGTGCTGGAGAAAAAAATCCAGGAGATTCTGCCGGAGCACATGTATGCCAACATAGACATGCCGCTGGAGCAGCTGATTGTGGACTGGATGGCGGATGCGGGGCTTACGCTGAGCGCTGCGGAAAGCTGCACAGGCGGACTGCTTATGGAGAGTATCACCAGTATTCCCGGCAGCGCGTCCATGTTCAAGGGCGGAATTGTGTGTTACTCGAATGAGATCAAGAAAAAGCTGCTCAATGTGCCAGCTTCCTATCTCGAAGGACCGGATGCGGTTGGTGCAGTGAGCCGTGAAGTGGCTGAGGTACTGGCTGATCAGGTAAGGATGACGGCTGACACCGACTTTGGACTGTCTGTTACCGGGGTAGCGGGACCGGGGTATTCCGAACGCAAGCCGGTAGGGCTTGTCTTCGTCGGTCTGGCGGAGCGGGGATACCCTACAGAGGTATTCGAGCTTAATCTCAAGGGTACGCGCGAGAACATCCGCCTGCGTACGGTCAAAGCGCTGCTGTACCGTCTGTGGCGCAGGCTGGAGGAACGCAAAATCGCAACCCCGCTTGAAGGATCGAACTTGCAATAATAATCCGTAACAGTATATAATTATTTATACGGAAGAACCGTAGCACTGAGATATCTTTGCTGCGGTTTTTTGTTTGTAATATTCAGGAATCGCCCGCTGCAAGCTCTTTGGTGACTGTGTGCATGGACTTTCGTTATGGTTAAATATGACTTAAGATCTGTATGCGGGAGGAGGCTTACAATAAAAGGGAGATTTATCCCGAAACAATAAAAAAACGAATGTATGTTCGAAAAAAAGCTTGGCAAGAGCCCCAAAACACGGTATTATATAAATATAAACAGTGAAGGAAGTGGTCTGATTGTCAGATCGTCGTGCAGCGCTTGATATGGCGCTTCGTCAAATAGAAAAACAATTTGGTAAAGGTTCTGTCATGAAGCTTGGCGAATCCAATCACATGAAGGTGGAAGTTGTTCCTAGCGGAGCCTTGGCACTGGATATTGCACTAGGTATCGGCGGACTTCCCAAAGGACGGATCATTGAAGTATACGGACCGGAGTCTTCCGGTAAGACAACGGTTGCTCTTCATGCTATTGCTGAGGTTCAAAAGGTTGGCGGACAAGCTGCCTTTATTGATGCAGAGCATGCACTTGATCCTAAATATGCCAACGCGCTTGGTGTTAATATTGATGAATTGCTCCTGTCCCAGCCGGATACCGGCGAGCAGGCGCTTGAAATTGCCGAAGCACTCGTGCGCAGCGGCGCGGTAGACATCATTGTTGTCGACTCTGTAGCAGCACTGGTACCTAAAGCGGAAATTGAAGGCGATATGGGGGATTCCCACGTGGGTCTGCAAGCCCGCCTGATGTCCCAGGCTTTGCGTAAGCTGTCCGGAGCCATCAACAAGTCCAACACCATTGCGATCTTCATCAACCAGCTTCGTGAGAAGATCGGTGTTATGTTCGGTAACCCGGAAACCACTCCAGGCGGCCGGGCACTAAAGTTCTACTCTTCCGTGCGGCTTGATGTACGCCGTGTAGAAAGTATCAAGATGGGTAACGATGTAGTAGGTAACCGTACAAAGATCAAAGTCGTGAAGAACAAGGTTGCACCTCCGTTCAAGCAGGCTGATGTTGATATCATGTACGGCGAAGGGATTTCCAGAGAAGGCAGCCTTGTGGATATCGGTACCGAAATGGATATCGTCAACAAGAGCGGCGCCTGGTATTCCTACGAAGGAGAGCGTTTGGGTCAAGGCCGTGAGAACGCCAAGCAGTTCCTGAAGGAACATCAGGATATTGCCCTTCTGATTGAGAACAAAATCCGTGAAGCCAGCAATCTGACTACCATTGTGGCTGCACCAAGTGATTCCGAGATTGCAGCTGAGAAAGAGGAAGAAGAAAACCTGCTGCTTGAAATTGAATAATATATAACGTAATATAGCGCCCTGTGATTGATTGTGCAGGGCGTTTTTTCAACATATCAGCAAGTATTGAGGTGACAGAGAGCAATGGTAATCCAACTGAATGAGGAGCCGGAAGAGCAGGACGAGCAGGTTCTGGCAGATTTCCCTGATAATGAGCAGCTTGTGATCACGAAGGTGGAACGGCTGAAGAAATCGGATCACCGCTATATCATCCATTTCGGATCGTATAATATGACTGTCCATGAGGATGTCATGATCAAATACCGGATGATAAGCGGCAATTCTTTTATGAAAGAAGAACTGACAGAAATTGTGGTCGCTGATGAACGTCAGCGGGCATATGTGGAAGGACTGCGTTATCTGGAGCGCAAGCCGCGTACAGCCCATGAGATTACCCGCCGTTTACGCGAGAAGGAAATAGGAGAGACTATAATTGCCGAGGTCGTGCAGCGTCTCCAGCAGGAACGCTTCATAGATGACCCTCTGTACGCCCAGCAGTGGGCCGAGCAGCGCATTATGAACCAGCGCAAGGGCAAGATGTGGATCAGACAGGAGCTGCGGGAGAAGGGCATTGACAAGGCGCTGATCACGGAAGCGCTGGAGAATATTACACCTGAACAGGAACTGGAGAGCGCCCTGCAGACAGGCAGGAAGAAGTGGAATCTGATCCGCGGGGATGTTAATGACAAGCGCAGAAAGACAGGTGCTTTTCTCATGCGGCGGGGATATACCGGCGAAATGGTAAGACAGGTGCTGAACATCCTGCGTGAAGAAGAAGATTTTGACGGTGAAGACGAGGAACTGTACTATCCTGACTGAATGTCTTGACTTTAATGACTATATCGACTCTCTTGACAATGTCTTTTTATAAATAATAAAATATAACATGAATCGGCACGAAATAAGAATCCTTTTTCCTTCCCAAAAAGCAGAAACTTATGAACCGGTTCGCGTACAACTCATATGAAATGTAATCGCCGGATAAGGCGGGCAGTGTGCATGTGCAGCATGTGCAGTATGGCAATCGGTGTATTACCGGTTTTTTGTATGGTGATGAACGGATAGTTTGACAACTGCACAATTTCCCATGGACTTATGCCATGGAATAACCAACGAGGAGGTGAACAGATGCAAGCTTGGATCTGGGTCATAATCGTTCTCGTTGTAGCTGCATTATTCTTTGGATTCGGTTATTTTATTCGTAAATCCCTTGCAGAAGCTAAGATTCAAAGCGCTGAGAGAGAAGCTGTAGTCATCGTGGATAACGCGAGGAAAGAGGCGGAGGCGCTGAAGAAGGAAACGGTACTCGAAGCTAAGGACGAAGTCCACAGAATCCGTACTGAAGCTGAGAAAGAAACTCGTGAACGCCGGAATGAAATCCAACGGCAAGAGAGACGTTTGCTGCAAAAGGAAGAGTCCCTGGATAAAAAAATGGAATCGCTTGAACGAAAAGAAGAACAAGTAGCTAACAAAGAGAAACGAATTGACGAAACACAACAGCAAATTGATGTGATTTACAGAAATCAGGTTACAGAATTGGAGCGTATCTCCAATTTGAGCATCGATGATGCAAGAAGCATCATTCTAAGCAATGTAGAGCAGGAAGTTCGCCACGAAACCGCTCAAATGATCAAGGAAATCGAACAGCAGGCCAAAGAGGAAGCAGACAAGAAAGCACGCGAAATCATTACATTGGCTATTCAACGCTGTGCAGCTGATCATGTTGCGGAGACAACCGTGTCGGTAGTTACACTGCCGAATGAAGAGATGAAAGGCCGGATTATCGGCCGCGAAGGCCGCAATATCCGTGCACTCGAAACTCTTACTGGTATTGATCTCATTATCGATGATACGCCGGAAGCCGTTATTTTGTCGGGCTTTGATCCGATCCGCCGTGAAGTGGCCCGTACGGCACTTGAGAAGCTGGTTGCAGATGGACGTATCCATCCGGCGCGGATCGAAGAGATGGTCGAGAAATCCCGCAAAGAAGTGGATGAGCGGATTCGTGAATACGGTGAACAAGCTACCTTCGAGGTTGGCGTTCACGGATTGCATCCGGATCTGATCAAAATTCTGGGCCGTCTGAAATTCCGTACAAGTTACGGGCAGAATGTACTCAAGCACTCCATGGAAGTTGCATATTTGACTGGACTTATGGCCGGTGAGCTTGGGGAAGACATCGTGCTTGCAAAACGTGCCGGATTGCTTCATGACATTGGTAAAGCGCTTGACCATGAAGTCGAAGGTTCACACGTTGAAATCGGCGTGGAGCTGGCGAAGAAGTACAAGGAACATCCAGTGGTTATTAACAGTATCGCTTCCCACCACGGGGACTGCGAAGCTACATCGGTTATTGCGATGCTGGTTGGCGCTGCTGACGCATTGTCGGCTGCACGTCCAGGCGCACGCCGTGAGACTCTGGAGACCTATATCAAACGTCTGGAGAAGCTGGAAGAAATCTCTGAAAGCTTTGAAGGTGTTGAGAAATCTTACGCTATTCAAGCGGGCCGTGAGGTTCGCGTAATGGTACAGCCTGAGAAGATTGATGATGCGGAATCCTTCCGTCTGGCCCGCGACATTACGAAGATGATCGAGAGTGAGCTGGATTATCCAGGTCATATCAAGGTTACCGTTATCCGCGAGACACGGGCAGTGGAATACGCTAAATAAGAAGGAAACGGCCCCCCTTGCGGGGCCTTTTTCTATTCAACCTATCAGAAAGCATATCGTTGCGGGGATAAATTGAGGAGGAGAACAACATTAAAGTTTTATTTATCGGTGACATCGTAGGCAATACAGGCAGAAAAGCGCTTCGCGAAATGCTGCCTTCGCTGAAAAGCAAATATCAGCCGCATATTATTATTGTGAACGGTGAAAATGCAGCGGCAGGCCGGGGGATTACGTCGGCGATCGCCAATGAATTTTTCAATTGGGGTGTTCATGGCATTACACTCGGGAACCATACCTGGGACAATAAGGATATTTTCGACTTTATCGATGACGAGCCGCGCATGATCCGTCCGGCCAATTTCCCTCCGGGAACGCCTGGCAGAGGATATACGGTGGTTAAGGGCAACGGCAAACAGCTGGCTATCGTCAATTTGCAGGGCCGCACCTTTTTGCCGGCGATTGATGATCCGTTCCGGATCGGCGAAGACATTGTGGACGAGCTGCGGCGGGACTATAAGTGTATTCTTGTAGATTTTCACGCTGAAGCTACTTCAGAGAAAATTGCCATGGGCTATTTTATGGATGGACGTGCTTCTATCGTAGTAGGTACTCATACCCATGTGCAGAGCAACGATGATGTGATTCTGCCCGGAGGGACCGCTTATTTGACCGATGCAGGCATGGTTGGTTCAAGGGAAGGGATTCTGGGTATGGAAAAGGATGCGGTTCTCTACAAATTCACTACCCAGCTTCCGGCCAGATTTGTGGTAGACGAAGGCAAATGGCAGCTGCACGGGTTATTCGCGGAGATTGACGAGGCTACGGGTAAGGCAACGCGCATGGAAAAGATCCGGATGCGTGAAGACGAATGGGTCATGAGTTAGTCCGGGATACAGTAAAATAGGTATTTCGGGAATAAGCGCTGTTTTAGGGTAAAGTGTGATATTTTTTATATCGAAAAAGAGTATCTTTTGCACCAATTTCTCCAGAGTAGTCCGCAAAAAGAAGGAATTATTTCTTCTCTCGCGAATAACATCTACAGTAGTGGAAGAACACCATTATTTTTCCCAGGGGAGGTACTTACTATGGATGTATTAAAAGTATCAGCTAAATCCAATCCGAATTCCGTTGCCGGCGCATTAGCGGGTGTTCTTCGTGAACGTGGATCGGCCGAGTTACAAGCAATTGGAGCAGGAGCACTGAACCAGGCAGTAAAAGCTGTAGCTATCGCCCGGGGATTTGTTGCGCCAAGCGGTGTGGACCTGGTCTGCATTCCGGCTTTCACAGACATTGTGATCGACGGTGAGGACCGGACAGCGATTAAACTCATTGTAGAACCCAGATAAGGGAATAAATTTGTGAATGGGCCTGTTTACTTGTGTAAACAGGTTTTTTGCTGTGCAGCGGTTTATGCGCTATTTCCAGTATATCCGGTATAAATCCGCACATCGGCAGCTTAAGAAAGATTTACATAAGGCTTACGGCATAAGCTGAATAGAGTATGAGTAAAAGAATATGCGGATTAATTATACTGGACCAGAAAGCGGGGGTTGTTCAATGGGCGGGGCAAAACGGCTGGAGGTGGCGGACTTTCATTGTGATGTACTGAGCAAGCTGCAGGCATCACCTGATCTTGATTTTGAAGCGGGAGCAGGTCTTGATGTCACTGCAGGCAGACTGGCTGCCGGAAATGTCAAACTTCAGGTCTTTGCGATTTATTTATCTGCTGTCAGGGGCAGAGCAAAATTCGAGGATGTTCTCGGCCAAATTGAACTGTTCCGGGACAAAATTGCGGGCACAGGCGGGCTGCAGTGGCTGCGTTGGCGGGAAGAGGCGGAAGACCAAGCGGCAGCTGCAGCGCACCGCGGACTGCTCTCTCTGGAGGGCGCAGACGGCCTGGAAGGCAATCTATACTATGCAGAGCTGTGCTTTCAGTTAGGCGTACGCTTTCTCGGGATTACCTGGAATTATGCCAATTGGGCGGCGGACGGAGTATTGGAAACGCGGAATGGCGGTTTTACAGAAAAGGGCCGGGAGCTGATCTCCTGGTGCAACACAAGCGGAATGCTGATGGATGTATCCCATTTGTCACCTGCGGGATTCTGGGAACTGACAGAGCGCAGCAGGCTGCCGTTCATTGCCTCTCATTCCAATGCAGCAGCGGTCTGCAGCCATCCGCGTAATCTAAGTGATGAGCAGATCAAGGCTTTAATCGCCATCGACGGGCGGATGGGGTTAACCTTTGTACCATGGTTTGTCAGTGATGTGAACGAGGTGAAGGCAGAACACTTGCTGAAGCATATCGAACATGTATGCAGCCTTGGCGGGGCAGGGCATCTGGTGTTCGGATCGGATTTTGACGGCATTGACCGCTGGATCACTGGCCTTGAGCATCCCGGAAAATATCCTGAATTCGCGGAGCTTCTGCTGCGGTATTATCCTGAGCAAGAGGTTAGAGGGTGGCTGTACGGTAATGCACAGAGCTTTTTGTGTACATATTTACCGTCAAAAGCTTCCATGCCTTAACCCATCTCCATATAAAATTAAAATGGCAAATCCGTGACGATCCTGGCCGTGAAAGCGGTAAATGTCGAAAAAAAGCTGATCAATGTGACGGGGGTCTTTTTATTTTCGGGTAATAAGAGGTATAATGGTCAATGGCTTGTACAGATACTAGAGAAAATACAAGGAGTGACTTACAATGAGCAAGACTGTACCCGTAGGTGTGTCGGCCCGGCATATTCACCTTACGCAGGAGCATGTGGAAGCATTATTTGGCCCAGGTTATCAATTGACCGAGTTCAAACCGCTCTCCCAACCAGGACAATTCGCAGCAAACGAGCAGGTAGCCGTAATCGGCACCAAAGGAAAATTCGACAAGGTCAGAATTCTTGGACCTGTCCGTCCGGCCTCCCAGCTGGAAATTTCCCGCACCGACTCTTTCAGCCTCGGCGTGAAGGCCCCTGTCCGTGAATCCGGACATATTGACGGCACACCAGGCATTACACTTAAAGGACCAGCAGGTGAAGTTGAACTGGAGACCGGCGTAATTATTGCAGCGCGTCACATCCATTTCCACACTTCCGAAGCAGAAGCTTGGGGCATCGCTGACAAGCAAATGCTCAAAGTGCGCCTTGGCGGCGAACGCGGTCTGGTACTGGAAAATGTACTGGCACGTGTATCCGACAATTTTAAGCTTGATATGCACATCGACACCGACGAAGCAAATGCTGCTGGTGCCAATAACGGCGATACAGCTGAAATTGTTGACTAGGTTAAATAACATGAAGCAGCGGGGGATGATTCCTCCGCTGCTTTTGTTTGTGTTATTGGTGTAAGCACTAAATTTAGTTCTCATCTGTCACAAGTTGTGTTATCATTATTTGTTATGACTTTTAAACGCGGTATGTGGAGACGCGGCATTGAAGTCCACAAAGCAGTCTGATCAATATTACATGTATTCATAATTAAGGAGAACAAATGACATTTAACGATTTAAATATAACCCCGGCAATACTGAAAGCCTTAAGCAAAGAGAATTATACAACACCAACGCCTATACAGGAGCAGTCGATACCGGCCGTACTGGCCGGAAGGGATCTGCTGGGTTGCGCCCAGACAGGAACCGGGAAGACGGCAGCCTTTTCTGTCCCGATGATCCAGCTGCTGAGTGCCCAGAAGAACACTGCCGGTGGCGGCACCCGGCGGATCCGTTCGCTGATTCTCAGTCCGACCAGAGAGCTGGCCCTGCAGATTGCCGAGAACATTACGGCCTACGCCCAGTTTACTCCGCTGCGCTGTACAGCCATTGTAGGAGGCGTCTCGCAAAGAGTTCAGGAACGGGCACTCAGCCAAGGGGCAGACATTCTGATTGCTACACCAGGCAGACTTATCGACCTGATCAGCCAAAAGAAAGTCGATCTGCAGCATGTGCAGATTCTGGTCCTGGACGAAGCCGACCGGATGCTGGATATGGGCTTTATCCATGACGTTAAACGGATTATTGCCAAAATGCCTGCCAAACGGCAAACCCTGTTCTTCTCGGCAACCATGCCGCCGGAAATCTCCCAGCTGGTCAAAACACTGCTGGTGGATCCGGTGAAAATCGAGATTACTCCGGTATCTTCAACGGTGGACCGGATTGAGCAGTCGGTGTATTTACTGGAGAACGGCAACAAGCAGAAGCAGCTGAACCGTCTGCTCCAGGACCAGTCGATTGTATCCGCCCTGGTATTCACCCGCACCAAACGCGGCGCAGACCGGGTTACCCGTGACCTCGCGAAAGTGAACATTACGGCTCAGGCCATTCACGGCAATAAATCACAGAATGACCGCCAGAATGCACTGAGAAACTTCAAAAGCGGAGCGACAAGGGTGCTTGTAGCGACCGATATTGCCGCCCGCGGCATTGATATCGATGAGCTGTCCCATGTGATCAATTTCAATCTGCCGAATATTCCGGAAACCTATGTTCACCGTATCGGACGTACGGGCCGGGCAGGGTTAAGCGGAACGGCCATATCCCTGTGTGAAGCAGAGGAGATTCCGTACCTGAAGGATATCCAGAAGGTAATCGGCAAGATCATTCCGGAAATCACGGAGCATCCGTATCCGATGCCGGCAAGCTCAAGAGCGCTGCTGGAAGACCGGTCTGCAAAGCCTTCTTCCAAACCGGCGGCACAATCCAAGGCCAAAAAGAATCCTCCGCGCAAGCCGAAATCCGAGTGGTTCACGCAAGGCAATCTGCCTAAAGCGGGAACAGACGGCAAGGAAGGCCGCCGGCCAGCCGGTAATTCTGCAGGCAGACAAGAGCGGCCAGGCAAACCGGCGGGAACTGCTGGGACTGGCGGGAACCGGAAGAGTACAGCCGGTGCCAGAGACGGTTCCCATTCATCCGGACGGCAGAACGGCAATCAGATGAGAGACAGAAGCCAGTCCGCCAGGACGGGCGGTAAATCTGCTGCACCTGCAGGCAGAACCAGATAATCAGCAGCTGACCGGCCGTACAAGCTTATAACGGTGAATACGATCCCCTTCATAAAGACAGAGAGAGCCAGCTGTGGTACTGTCTTTAGGAAGGGGCATTTTTATGAAATGAAATTACAGGGCGGGGATAACGATGAAACTGGAACGGCTGATCTCCATCATCTACAAGCTGTTAAATCACGAGGTTCTGTCGGCTGCTGTACTTGCTGAGGAGTATCAGGTGTCACCAAGAACGATTTACAGGGATATCGATGTGATCTGTGCCGCAGGCTTTCCGGTCGTTTCGTATCAGGGGACAAAGGGCGGATACGGAATGATGGACGGTTACAAAATGGATAAAAGCCTGCTCGGTACCTATGATGTGAATTCATTGGTTACTGTGCTGCACAGCTTGTCTACCGTATTTGAAGATGAGCGTGCCCAGGGAACGATTGAAAGGCTGCAAAGTCTTGGACCTGAGCATCAGGCCTCCAGCCTGTCGGTGGATTTTGAGACCCGCCGTACGGCACCTGAGGCACTTCGTCTACTGCGGACGGCCGTCACCGGGCATAAAGTAGTCACCTTTGAATATATCAATGCCAAGAGCGAGCGGTCGGTCCGCAAGCTGGAACCGGTCCGGCTTGACTTTAAATTCAGCAACTGGTATGTCTACGGGTACTGCCGGAGCAGGAGGGATTACCGGGAATTCCGGCTGTCGCGGATGCTAAATCTGCTGCTGACTCCGGAGACGTTTGAGAATCATCAGGCGGCGGCGGATGAGGCTGCGGCTGCAGGAACAGAACGGGCAGGCCAATTGGAGAAGGTAGTGATCCGGGTCAGGCCGGAGGCTCTGGCTGAGGTCATCGATCACTTCAACACGTATGATAAACAATTTCATGAGGACGGCAGCATGACGTTGACCCTTTCAGTATACCAGCCTCTGCAAGCCGGATGGCTGAGGAGTATTCTGCTTGGTTTTGGCAGCGGGGCGGAAGTGCTTGAGCCTCAGGAGCTGCGCGTGATTTTGAAGGAACAGCTGCAAAAAACACTCAAACTTTATGAAGAAGTATGACGGTCTGTTGTCATACTTCTTCTTTTATGATGACATTAGAAACTTTCACTACCACTTGCACTATAAGGAGAAGATCTAATGACAAATCATGCACTGGAAATGTACAACTATCACGTTTGGGCGAACGGAATGATCATGGGGAGAATAAAGGAGCTGCCGCCAGCTGTACTGAGCCAGGAGGTGAACAGCTCATTTCCGACCCTTGCCCATGCCCTGAGCCATATCTATGCGGTGGATAAAATGTGGTACCTCGTTGTAACAGGCACCGGCATGCCGGAAGCGCTGGAGTCCTCCATTCCGCTGAACACAAGCCTTCTGCAGTCGGTGGAGGAGTATGAGAGCAGCTATACCCGGTTAACAGGCCAGTTCAGGGAATGGCTGCAGAACCAGGGCGATCTGGAGCAGCGCATTCCGCTCGACAATCCTTTTGCCGGACACCGTGAAACAAGCTTTGCGGAAATTGTCCTGCATACGGTGAATCACGGAACCTATCATAGAGGCAACATATCAACCATGCTGCGCCAGCTGGGTCATGCGTCGGTCATGAATGACTATTCACTTTTCTGGTACCAGCAGCCTGCTGTTGAAAGGAATTTATGAATGGCCGGCTATGAAAGTGGACAATCTGCTTACCCTATCAACCCGCGCTGCGCTCAGGGCTTGGCTGGAGGAGAATGGCGGCACTGAACCATGCTGCTGGATCATAGTCAGTATGCTGCCCGTCCCGGATAAGCTGCTGTATCTGGATGCGGTCGAGGAAGCTTTATGCTTCGGATGGATCGATGGTGTCAAAAAGAAAATATCTGAAACAGAGCTTGCCCAGCGATTATCCCCCCGGAGCCCAAAAAGCTCATGGACTGAGCTGAATAAGGAACGGGTCCGCCGTCTGGAAAAACTGGGACTTATGCGTGAGGAAGGAAGAAGGGTGCTTCCTGATATGAGGCCGGATGCTTTTGTAACCGATAGTAGGATTGAGGAACGGCTGAAGGCGGATAGAGCAGTCTATGCCAATTATTTGGGATTCCCCGGTCTTTATACAAGGGTGCGGATCGACACGATCCAGAGCTGCAGAAGCCAGCCGGCGTTATATAACAGCAGGTTGGATAAATTTATAGCCAACACTAAGGAGAATAAAATGTACGGCGCTTGGCATGATCATGGGCGGCTGCTGGAGTATTGAGGTTGGCTGATTGGAAAAAACGGAACAGGCAGCGCTAAAAACCCGCATGACACATGAACTTGTGTTGTGCGGGTTTTATATCTATTAAGCGTAAATTATCCGGCCAGATAAGAGTTCAGTTCCACACGCAGCTCATCACTGATGGAGGTCATCGGCAGGCGGAGGGTGTCGGAGGAGATTTCTCCGGTTGCGCTAAGCAGCCATTTGATCGGTGCTGGATTGGACTCCTTGAACAGCAGCTTCATCAGCGGCACCATCCGCTCGAAGTCGGCTCTGGCAGCATCCACCCGGCCCGCTTTATACTGTTCATAAATACTGAGGAATTTCGCAGTGTGGACATTGGCGGAAGCCAGCATGCCCCCGGCTGCTCCGCAGCCCAGCATATCGAAGAAGTTCAGATCATCGCCGCATAGCACCGGCTTGGAGCCGAGACGTGTCAGCTCGGAGACGAGCAGCGGAGAACCGGAGCAGTCCTTCAGTCCGACGACGTTGTCCATTTCGAGGATGGTACGGGCGGTTTCTACAGACATGCCGACACCGGCACGGCCGGGAATATCATAAGCCATAATCGGAATGCCGACTTCAGCAGCCTTGCGGAAATGCGCGATAATTCCCTGCTGGGAAGGGCGGCTGTAATAAGGTACGACTACCAGGGCGGCGTCGGCTCCGGAATTTGCGGCAAGCTCCGTCCGGGCAACGGTGGAAGCCGTGTCATTGGTGCCTGTGCCGATCACAAGCGGAATGGTGCTGCCTTTCAGCAGCTCCCGTGATGCATCAACGAGTGTCTGCAGCTCTTGTATGTTTACTGTTGGCGATTCTCCAGTGGTTCCATTAACGACCAGACCATGAATATTGTTCTTGATGATGTTGTTCACATAACGCTGATACGAATCCAAATCAATTTCGCCTGCAGCATTGAACGGAGTAACCACGGGAACATAAATTCCATAAATCTGTTCTGCTGTTAACATGAATATCGTCCTCCAAGTGTATAAATCCTCTTTTATTATACTTTAGCATGGAATATTTCATCGGCGTTATCTATAATAAATGATATGGGTCATCATTATTATTGATGTTAGGGTGAAAACAATGGATTTAACATATATGCGGACTTTCCGTGAAGTAGCCAAACGGCAGAGCTTTACCCGTGCGGCAGAAGAGCTTGGTTATGCCCAGTCGAGTGTGACGATGCAAATTCAAAAGATCGAGAAAGAGTATGGAGTACCTTTGATGGAGCGGCATGGACGCGCCTTGCGTTTAACGCCTCCCGGGGAAGAGCTGCTGAAGCTGTTCGTGGAAATTCTTGATTTATATGACCGCTCCAAAGAAACAATTGCCCAGCAGATCGGCGGAACGCTGACGATCGGGACGATCGATTCGCTGGCCGCTTTTTATCTGCCGCCGTTTTTGCAGCAGCTGCGCACCACGTTCCCCGGCCTCAATATTTCACTGCAGACAGAGCAGGAGGCCAATCTGGTGGCCAAAATCAGGGACGGTGAGGTGGATATCGGCCTGATGCTGGACAGGAACAGCAGTGATTCTGTACTGCAGCGCACGATCATCCGCAATGAACCGCTGGTGCTGGTGGCTCCGGCTGATCATCCGCTGGCCCGGCTTACGAACGTAACTTTACAGGATTTGAATAACTGCGAGCTGATTGTTTCCGAAGAAAGCTGCATTTACCGGAGCCTGTTTGAGAACCTGCTGCGGGAGCACGGGATTATTTTCCGCATCGGCTTTGAGCTGTCCAATCTGGAAGCGATCAAGCGCTGCGTCCGCAACGGTCTGGGCATAGCCCTGCTGCCGAGAATTGTCGCTGAGGAGGAGATTGAGCGGGGGACGCTCTCCGAGCTTTCTTTTGCCCATCCGGAGATTCATTTCGATCTTCAGCTGCTGATCCACCCCAAGAAGTGGAAATCACTGCCGCTGCAATCCCTGATTCAGATGCTGCTGGAGGATGGCAAGGCAAAGCAGAGCAGGCGGTTGTATGAGGAATTCAGGAGGGAACATGATCCTTTTCAGAAACGCCACAGTACATGATTTAAATGCTGTTGTTCAAATGCTTGCAGACGACGAATTGGGCCGGGCCAGAGAGCGTTACGAAACACCCCTGCCTGAAAGCTACTTCACAGCTTTTGAAGCTATTGATGCGGACCCGAATAATGAATTGATTGTGGCCTGCCGGGATGATGCAGTAGTTGGTGTGCTGCAGCTTACTTTTACACCTTATCTGACCCATCAAGGCAGCTGGAGAGCAACAATAGAAGGAGTTCGGACGGCAGCTGCAGAAAGAGGTAAAGGGATCGGCAGCAAGCTGATCCGGCGGGCGGTCCAGCGGGCCAAAGAACGCGGCTGCCGGATGATTCAGCTGACGACGGATAAGCAGCGGGAGGATGCCTTGCGTTTCTATGAGCATTTGGGATTTGAAGCGACGCATACCGGGCTGAAAATGAAATTGTAATTCCGTACAACAGCGTCACAAATGGGAGGAGAACCTATGAAAATTATTGAGCTTCCGGTTCAATTTATGTATGAAGGACAGACGTACTATATTTATCCGAGCCTGATCGAAATGAATAATGAACTAACCCTGGTTGATACGGGGTATCCCGGATTTCTGCCTCTGATTGAAAGTGCGGTAAAGGAGCAGGGATATGATCTCGGGCAGCTGAAGCATATCGTAATTACCCATTATGATGACGACCATATCGGGTCCCTTTATGATTTTAAACAGAAGTATCCCGGAGTAACAATTATAGCAGGTGAACGGGAGGCTGGCTTTATCAGCGGTGAGGTGAAATCCGAACGGTTAGTGCAGGCGGAGAATTTGCTCGCGGATATGCCGGAAGAGCAGAAGGAATTCGGACAATCCTTTGTGGATACGTTAAAAAGCCTGCGGCATGTTCCGGTTGACCGGACCGTACGGGACGGGGATTGGCTGCTGGACGGAGCCTTCCGGATTATGGCTACACCAGGCCATACGTCAGGGCATATCTCATTACACCTGCCTGAACTCGGCAGCGTCATTACAGGTGATGCGGCTTACATAGAGGATGGAGGTACGGAGCTGCTGGTGGCCAATCCGCAATTCTGCCTGGATCTGCAGGAAGCTGCAAAGTCCCTGGAGCTGCTGAAAAGCCTGCAGGCCAGACACTATTACTGCTACCATGGCGGATCACTACATATATAAAGGCCGGAATGCCGTGCATTTTTATTGTCGAAAGGATACAGCTATGCAGCAAGATATTGACACCAAAAACGGTAATATGATATATAAAAGGGAGTGTTAGCACTCACCTTATTGGAGTGCTAAACCATCCGGAAGATATCAGAGGGTTATTTTTGAAAGGAGATTATGTTATCCATGGTCAAAAAAGAGTTTAAAGCCGAATCCAAACGACTGCTGGAAATGATGATTAACTCCATTTACACACAGCGGGAGATTTTCCTGCGGGAGCTGATTTCCAATGCAAGCGATGCCATCGACAAAATCTATTACAAAGCACTGGCCGACGACAGCCTGGTGTTCAATAAAGAGGACTATTTCATTAAAGTCACTGCCGATAAGGACAGCCGCACGCTGACCATCTCTGATACAGGGATCGGGATGACCCAGGAGGAGCTGGAGAACAACCTCGGGATTATTGCGAACAGCGGATCTTTTGCCTTCAAGAAGGATAACGAAGCGAAGGACGGCCACAACATTATCGGGCAGTTCGGGGTCGGCTTCTATTCCGCTTTTATGGTGGCTGACGATGTTACCGTAATCAGTAAAGCGCTGGGCAGCGACCAGGCGTTCAAATGGGAATCCCAGGGTGCAGACGGATATACAATTGAGCCTTACGAGAAGGAAACCGTAGGTACGGATATTATTCTTAAGATTAAAGCGAACTCCGAAGAGGACAACTACGATGAGTTCCTGGAAGAATACCGCCTGAAATCCATCATCAAGAAGTATTCCGATTTTATCCGTTTCCCGATCAAGATGGATATTACCAGCAGCAAGCCTAAGGAAGGCAGCGAGGGCGAGTTTGAACAAACCACTGAAGAGCAAACCGTCAACAGCATGGTGCCGATCTGGCGCAAGAACAAAAATGAACTGACTGAAGAGGATTACAACAACTTCTACAACGAGAAGCGCTACGGCTTTGATAAGCCTTTGAAGCATATCCATATCAGTGCCGACGGCGCCGTGGTTTATAATGCGATTCTGTTTATCCCTGAGAATACTCCGTTCGACTACTACACCAAGGAATATGAAAAAGGTCTGGAGCTCTATTCCAACGGTGTGCTGATCATGAACAAATGCGGCGATCTGCTGCCTGACTACTTCAGCTTTGTCAAAGGGATGGTGGATTCCGAGGATCTGTCGCTTAACATCTCCCGCGAGCTGCTGCAGCATGACCGCCAGCTGACGCTGATTGCCAAGAACATCAAGAGCAAGATCAAGAGCCAGCTCCTGAGCCTGCTTAAGGATGAGAGAGAGAAGTATGAAACGTTCTATAAAGCTTTTGGCAGACAGCTGAAATTCGGTGTGTACAATGACTACGGTATGGAAAAAGACACGCTGCAGGATCTGCTGATGTTCACCTCTTCCAAAGAGAAGAAACTGGTGACACTGGCTGAATACGTGGAAAGAATGCCGGAAGACCAGAAGTATATCTACTATGCATCCGGTGAATCGGCTGAACGGATCGAGAAGCTGCCGCAAACCGAGCTTGTTCTGGACAAGGGGTACGAAATTCTCTACTTCACCGACGATATCGATGAGTTCGCGATCAAGATGATCATGTCTTATAAGGAAAAAGAATTCAAAAACGTCTCCAGCGGTGACCTCGGCATTGAGGATGCTGCAGACAAACCGTCTGAAGAGGAAGAGAACGAAAACAAAGGACTGTTCGATGCAATGCAGGGCGTTCTGGCCGGCAAAGTAAAATCAGTCAAAGCCTCCAAACGGCTGAAGTCCCATCCGGTATGTCTCTCCACAGAAGGCGAGCTGACGATCGAGATGGAAAAAATCCTCAAGGCCATGCCGAACGGCCAGGAGGTGCAGGCGGACAAGGTGCTGGAAATCAACATCAATCATGACGTGTTCAAAGCGCTGAAGGCTGCCTCAGGCGACCAGGAAAAGCTGGGCCTGTACACGAACCTGCTGTATAATCAGGCGCTGCTGATCGAAGGATTGCAGGTCAGTGATCCTGTACAATTTACTAACGACATTTGTAAAATCATGGTGTGAGGTCGGCGGCTAGGTGCCGTGTGGACTTCTGAACCGAAAGAACCCGCCTCCGGTGCTGACCGGGGCGGGTTTTTGGTGTTGTTCAGAGGAAAAGGTGAATCGCCTTTTTTTGTATAATAAAATTGACATGATGTATAGTTTGGTATACATTATGTTTAGTATACTTTACCTTGTCGAAGGCGGTGTAATCCATGACTTACCAAGAAAAGAAGAGCATCGTATCGCTGATCAGCACCATTCTCATTTTTACTGTGTATTGCTTGTTCAAGTACCCTGAGTACCCCAATGAAATGTTGGATTCTAAAGTAACCTTCCATTACTGGGGATCCTTCGTTCTTGTATTGACCCTTATTTCCGTCGCTGCACATATTGTGATCAGTATTATTTTTAATATCGTCTTCCGGATTACTACGGGTGAAAAGGAACCTGCATTTGCGGATGAACTGGATGAGCGCATCGGCTTGCTGGCCTTCCGGAATTCATTTGCCATCTTTGTCACTGGCTTTCTGCTGGCTATGGGCTCATTGGTGATAGACCAGCCCTTAAAGGTGATGTTCATCGTCCTAATCGTCTCCGGATTTTTTTCAGACGTAACGGGTTCAATATCGAGACTGTATTACTACAGGAAAGGAGTCTAAGATGGGTAAAGTTCTTGTTGGCAATCACATCAGAAAACTGCGATTCAATCATGATGAAATGACCCAGCAGCAGCTGGCCGACAAGGTGGGTGTAACCAGGCAAACGATCGTGGCTCTTGAAAAAGGAAACTACTCCCCCTCACTGGAACTGGCCTTTCGCATTGCCCATGCCTTTAGCTTGCCTTTGGAAGAAATATTCTTTTATGGAGATAGCATAGATTAGCAAAGGAGAGAAAAGGGTTGTTCAGCGACACTGCTGCCGCGATGTTCCCGCTCTTGTAATATGGAAAAAGTACAATCAAGGAGGGGAAAGGATGAGAGCAATTGTATATGCCAAATACGGGCCGCCCGATGTTCTTCATCTGAAGGAGCTGGAGAAACCCGCACCCGGAGATCATGAAATACTGGTCAGAATATATGCAACAACGGTATCAGCGGGTGACTGGCGCATGCGTAAGGCCGAACCCTACCTTGCAAGATTGTACAATGGTCTCTTAAGACCCAAAAAAGTTACCATATTGGGGTTTGAGTTAGCTGGGGAAGTGGAAGCTGCAGGCAAAGATGTATCAAGATTTAAAGCCGGTGATCAAGTATTTGCGTCGTGCGGTTTTGGGTTCGGTGCCTATGCCGAGTACAAATGTTTGCCTGAAGATGGTATGGTGGCCATCAAACCGGCCAATGTGAGCTTTGAGGAGGCTGCGGCTGTTCCTGTCGGGGGAACAACTGCATTGAACTTTCTAAGGCAAGGGAATATCGCGAGCGGAAAGAAGGTTCTTATTTATGGAGCCTCTGGAAGTGTGGGTACTTATGCGGTGCAGCTTGCCAAATATTACGGGGCAGATGTAACAGCGGTATGCAGTACTGCCAATCTTGAGATGGTAAGCTCTATAGGAGCGAACCGGGTCGTAGATTATACGAAGCAGGATTTCTTGGCGCTTGAAGAAACCTATGATTTAATCTTTGATGCCGTCGGGAAACCGGTATCGAATATCAATAAATCAACATTCAAAAAAGCACTGCGTCCGGACGGAAATTATGTTAGTGTGCATATGTCACAAAAGCCCCGCGTAGAAGACCTTATCTTTCTGCAGGAGCAGCTTGAAGCGGGACATATTAAACCCGTCATTGATAGACGCTATTCGTTAGAACAAATTCCAGATGCCCATCGTTATGTCGAGCAAAAACATAAGAAGGGCAATGTGGTTATAACTGTAACACGAATGGACGGCACTTAATATAAACGTCCTTCACTCACAAGTTAGTTAAATGAAACAGCGACGGTTCAGGACTTTATTCTCCAGTCCTTTGCTGTCGCTGTTTCATTTATAGAGGATCGCTCAGCTAATGCTTAGGCTGAAAAATCCCGATAAATTTCACCGCCAGAGCGGACAGGTATTTGTCTTTGAGCCAGACGGCAGCGATCCGGGTGTTCAGCGAGTCGCTGCGGATTTCTTTGGCGGCCAGGTTGCTGTTGTCAGCAAGTCTGTAAGCAGATCTTGGAATAATACCGACACCAAAGCCGGCATTGGCCCACAGCAGGGTGGTGCGGGCATCATCATTCATGCAGAAGAACTGCGGGTCAAAGCCGTGCTCCAGACAGGTCTCACGGATAAGCCGCTCGAACCGCCGGTAAATGATCAGCGGCTGATGCTGCAGCTCACTGATGTCAATGACTGTCCGTTCCCCGGTCCAGTCATACTCTGGAGACATTACGGCAATCATAGGTTCCGTTGCCGTATAGATACAATCCAGGCCCGCACTGCTGAAAGGTGTACGGACGATTCCGACCTCTATTATGCCTTTGTGCAGCAGATCCAGGATCCGGTAAGTGTTGCCCTCATGAATCTCGAACTTCACATCGGAATAGCGGTGATGGAACTCCAGCAGCCGCTCCTGAAGCAAAGTCGATGCCGAAGAAGAGACGGTGCCGAGAGAAAGCGTGCCCGATACGCCCTTTACATAATCTTTAAGCTCCCGTGCAGTAGAATCGGTCAGCTCCAGAATCTGCTGAGCCCGTTCCCGCAGAATAATTCCGGCATCAGTCAGCTGAATACTGCGCGGTCCCCGCTCCACCAGCTTGACGCCAAGCTCTTCCTCCAGCAGCTTCAACTGCTGGCTGAGCGGCGGCTGTGCCATCTGCAGCTTGCGTGCTGCTGAAGTGATTTGTCCTTCCTCGGCAATAGCCAAAAAATATTTGAGCTGTCTTATGTCCATAGCTAACCTCCGGGTCATAACATATGTAATTCGTATCGCAGGGATACGAAACCAATATTATTAATATGATAACAGATATGACATAATCATAACGTGTCTTTTACAGGATTCATAGCTGTTACATAATTCAAGAAGTTAGGTGAGGATTGCTGTGTTTAAAATTGCTGTATTTCTTAAGCCCTACAGGAAAGAAACGGTCCTGGGGCCGATCTTCAAGCTGCTGGAGGCGATCCTGGAACTGCTGCTGCCTACTGTAGTGGCCCTGATCGTTAATCACGGGATCGGTAACCGTGACAGCGGATATGTATACCGGATGGGTGCGCTGATGATCGTCATGACATTGCTCGGCTTCGGCTGCTCCATGATCTGCCAGTATTATGCGGCCAGGGCCTCCCAGGGTTTTGGAACTTCGCTGCGCAACAAGATGTTCAAGCATATTTCTTCGCTGTCTTATGCTGAACTGGACACGTTCGGTACCCCTTCGCTTATCAACCGGCTGACGAACGATGTGAATCAGCTGCAGGTTGCCGTGGCCATGCTGATCCGGCTCGTTGTCCGTGCGCCGTTCATCTGCATCGGGGCGATAATCATGTCGATGATTCTTGATTTCCGGCTGTCGCTTATTTTGCTTGCGGCGACTCCGGTGTTCGGGATCATTTTGTATTATATAATCACCCGCAGCGCGCCGCTGTACCGCAAATACCAGCAGAAGCTGGATAGCCTGGCGCTGGTGCTCAGCGAGAATCTGTCCGGCATCCGGGTCATCCGCGCCTTTGCCAAGTCCAGGCGCGAAAAGCAGCGTTTTGATGCGGCTTCGGAGGATTTGACGGCAACGGCGATCCGGGTCGGACGGATTGCCGCCTGGCTGGGACCGTTGACTACCCTAGTAGTGAATGCGGCAATTATCGCCATTCTCTGGGCAGGCGGGTTCCAAATCAATGCAGGAAGGCTGTCCCAGGGCGAGATTATTGCTTTTATCAACTATGTCACTCAAATTCTGCTTGCCCTGATCGTGGTGTCCAATCTGGTCATCCTGTTCACCAAAGCGTCTTCCTCGGCAAACCGGGTAAATGAAGTGCTGGCTGCGGTGACCTCGATCGCTGATGCCGGCAATCCTGCACTCCCGCAGGAAGACAGGAATGCGCCGGCTGTTGCCTTTGAGCATGTGTCCTTCAGATATCATGCTACGGGTGAACTGGCACTGAATGATATTTCGGTGACGATTAACCGCGGGGAAACGGTCGGACTGATCGGCAGCACCGGCTCGGGCAAGTCCACATTCGTGAACCTGATTTCCCGCTTTTATGATGCTGCCGCAGGAGAAGTCAGAATTGACGGCGTGAACGTAAAGCAGTTTCCGCTGGAACAGCTGCGGGGCAGAATCGGTATGGTTCCCCAGAAGGCGCTGCTGTTCAGCGGAACCATTGCCGATAATATCCGCTGGGGCAAGGCGGATGCATCCGTGGATGAGCTTATGCAGGCTGCTGCAGTGGCCCAGGCGGAGGAGTTTATTGCCAAGCTGCCGGAGGGACTCGATACCGCTGTAGCCCGCGGCGGCAGAAATTTGTCCGGCGGGCAAAAGCAGCGGCTGACGATTGCCCGTGCTGTGGTCGGGAAGCCGCCTATCCTTATCCTTGATGATTCCTCCAGCGCGCTGGATTTCGCCACTGACGCCGCGCTGCGCCGTGCGCTGAAGGCGTACAGCGGGAATACGACCGTACTGCTCGTCTCGCAGCGGGTAAGCACGGTGCAGCAGGCAGACCGGATTATTGTTTTTGATGAAGGGCGGATTGCCGGCACCGGCAGTCATGACGAGCTGCTGGAGAGCTGCAGTGTGTATCAGGAGATCTGCAAGTCCCAGCTGTCAGGTAAGGAGGCAGGACAATGACCAGTACAGCAACCTGGAAAAGAATAATCACATATACAAGGCAGCATAAAGGAATTGCCGTAGCCGCAGCGGTCAGCGCCGTGCTTAGTGTGATATCCAGCCTGATTGGCCCGCTGCTTATCGGGCGGGCGATTGATCAGATGATTGGTCCGGGGAACGTCGACTTTCCTGCCGTTCTCCGGCTGCTGCTCATTCTGGGAGCAGTGTATCTTGCCGGGAGCTTCTTCGGCTGGCTGCTGACTTACTACACCAACCGGATGGCTTATCGCACAGTGTATGAACTGCGCCGTGAGCTGTTTGACAAGCTGGATGCTCTGCCCCTGAAGTTCCACGACAACCATCCGCAGGGAGACAGCATCAGCCGCTTTGTCAATGATATGGATGCCGTGTCAGACGGGCTGCTGCAGGGCTTCTCCACGCTGCTGACCGGCATCGTTACGATAGTTGGAGCCATCGGCCTGATGCTCTACATTAGTCCGGTGATGACACTGGTCGTCCTGCTCTCGGCGCCGGTTACATACTATGTAGCCCGGTTCATCACTACCCGTTCCCAGCAGATGTTCAGGGAGCAGGCGAAAATTGTAGGCAGTTTGAACGGCTATGCAGAAGAAATTGTCGGCGGGCAAAAGGTGGTTCAGGCTTTTCATTATGAAGAGCGTTCATTCGCCCGCTTCTCGGAACACAACGATCAATTATACCGTACAGGAGTCAAATCACAGTTCTACGGTTCCCTGGCTAATCCGACGACAAGACTCGTGAACAACATTACCTTCTCGGTTATTGCGATGATCGGCAGTGCGATTGTCATCGGGGGGCATCTGTCTGTAGGGGATTTATCCAGCTTTCTGATCTACTCCAATTTGTTCGCGAAGCCGTTCAACGAGATTACCGGAGTGATCACACAGCTGCAGTCTGCAACGGCTTCCGCACAGCGGATCTTTGCCATACTCGATCTGCCGCAGGAAACGCCGGACAGCCCTCAGGCACATATCCTGGGCACGGAGCCCGGTACGATTGTTTTTGACCGGATCAGCTTTGCCTATAACCCGGAACGCCCGCTGATCAAGAGCTTCAGCCTGGAGGTGAAGCCGGGCACCCGGGTAGCAATTGTCGGACAGACCGGGGCGGGAAAAACAACACTGGTCAACCTGCTGATGCGCTTTTACGATGTGGGCAGCGGCGAGATCAGAATTGACGGCAGAAATATCAAGGAGATCACCCGTGACAGCCTGCGCCGGAACTTTGGCATGGTGCTGCAGGATACGTGGCTGACCGGCGGCTCCATCCGTGACAATATTGCCTACGGAAAGCCGGAGGCTACGGAAGAGGAGGTCATTGCCGCGGCAAAAGCAGCCAATGCGCACAGCTTTATCAGGCGGCTGCCTGAAGGCTATAATACCCGAATTTCCGGCTCGGGAGACAGCCTCTCCCAGGGCCAGAAGCAGCTCTTGACCATTGCCCGGGTTATGCTGGCGGATCCGCCGATGCTGATTCTGGATGAAGCGACGAGCAGTATCGACACACTGACGGAAATCCGCATCCAGAAGGCCTTCCTGACCATGATGTCCGGCCGCACCAGCTTTGTCATCGCCCACCGGCTGTCTACCATCCGTGAGGCAGACATGATCCTGTACATGAAAGACGGGGATATCGTCGAGAGCGGTACGCATGAAGGCCTGCTGGAACAAGGCGGATATTATGCCCGGCTGTATAACAGCCAGTTTGCTGCAGTATAGTCAGTACAATAGCCTTACAATAAGAGCGGCAGCCGCCGGAACTTGAGCGATCAGGTTCCGGCGGCTGCCGTTTATGTTGCACGGAAAAATGATTTTGACATAAAAACCGTCCAGACGGTATAGTAAATTCGGGGGTGATGAATTTGAACAGCAATTCGAAACGGCAGCTTATATTAGCCGCAGCTTCTGAAATTATCAGAAATCAGGGCGTGGAGAAGCTTACTCTTGAAGCAGCAGCCCGGGAAGCAGGCGTCAGCAAAGGCGGCTTGCTGCACCATTTTCCGAACAAAAATGCATTGATTCAGGGACTGGTCGAAGAGCTGACGGATGGTTTTGTTGCAGATGTGCAGGGAAGGGCGGCACAATCCGCGGTCGAGCAGGGCAGGTGGAGCAGGGCTTACACGGAATCGGTGGCTTATGATATACAGGAGGGTAACGGGATCAGTACAGCGCTTACCGCAGCCCTTTTCAGCAAGCCTGAACTGCTTGAAAAGCTGCAGGAGCAGTATACCTTATGGCAGAAAAATATCGAAAACGACGGAATAGATCCTGTGCGTTCAACCATTGTCCGGCTGGCGGCTGACGGCCTCTGGTTCTCGGAAATGTTCGGCTTCGGGAAGCTGGAACCGGCGCTGCGTGAACAAGTGATCCGGGAACTGCTCAAAATGACGGATAAGGAGGAAAAGGGACTGTGAATCCTTTTGTATTATTGGCTATTGCCATTGTATCCGAGGTATGCGGCAGCTCGCTGCTGAAATTATCGGACGGATTTAAACGGCTGTATCCCTCCCTTGGTGTAATCGCCGGCCTGGGTTCAGCTTTTTATTTTTTGTCTTTGGCGCTTCAATCCATTTCACTCGGCACGGCCTATGCCATATGGTCGGGAGCAGGTACGGCGTTAACGGCAATGGTGGGGGTATTCTTTTATAAAGAACGGATGAATGCCAAAAAAATACTCGGTCTGCTGCTGATTATCGGCGGTGTAATTGCACTGAAGCTTGCATCCGGGGGGACGCTATGAAAAGTTATATTTATCTGGCACTGGCTATCTGTTTTGAAATTTTCGGCACAACCATGCTTAAATTATCGGACGGCTTTAGCAATCTCCTGCCGGGGGTAGGCGTTGTTTTTGGCATGGGGTTATCCTTTTATTGCTTGTCGATGAGTCTCAAGGTCATTCCGTTAAGTCTCGCTTATGCGGTCTGGTCAGGAGTAGGGACGGCGGTTACGGCACTGCTTGGCGTGGTGATATGGAAGGATCATTTTACTGTGGTTTCATTTATCGCTATTGCCGCAATCATCGCCGGTGTGGTACTGCTGAACGCCTCCAACCAGCCGGAAAAAGCTCCGCCGGTCTGACAGGAGCTTTTGATCATACACGGTCTGACACTTTGCTGAAAAGTACTACATACTGCTGCCGCTGCGCAGGCGTTGTCCCATAACCCCCGGTGTACAGCCATAGGTTTTGCGGAAGACTCTGATAAAATAATTCGTCTCCATGCCCACGTTCAGCGCGAGATCCTGCACCGGCCGTTCAGGGCTCTCGGTAATCATCTGCATCGCCCGCTGCAGCCGCAGATTCTGGAGATATTTATGCGGAGTGACACCGAATTCCTGCAGGAACAGCCGCTGAAAATGCTGGACGGAATAACCCACGGCTGCCGCCAGGTTAGCGATCAGGAGCGGTTCGGTGAAATGCTCATTGATCAGGCTGACTGCTTTTTGCAGCGCATCATTCCGGACCGTTTCGGTCTCCGGGCGCTCAGCCGGGCTAAAGGCAGAATCTCCCCTGCGGAGCATGAGCAGCAGCCGGTACAGGGTGATGGACAGCTCCTGCATCGTGTTTTCATCCAGCCGGGCAGCATTATGCCTGTCAACGGTATGCCAGATCCCGGAGATGAGATCCCAGCACTCTTCGAATTGATCCACTTTGAACGGGGCGTAGGGCAGGAGACGCAATCCTTCGAGCAACGGACCGGACTGGCTGCCGTAGAAGCCGATAAAGGCCACATGCCAGGGCTCATGGGACAGCGGATAATATTCATGGCCCCGGTCAGGCGGAAAAGCAAATACCATGCCCGGAGCCAGTACAGTTTCGGTACCGTCCGCCAGATCGCGGAACAGGCCGCTGCCGCTGCGGATCAGAAATACCTGGTGCACGGGAAAGCCGGTCGGCCGGACATGATGATACTGGATATGGTGGCCTACCGAATAAGGGTAGAGCGGAAAGGCATCAGCCTTGCGGGGCAGCTCAACCAGGGAAAAGGGCAGCAAAGTAATTCACCTCATGTTCATTTAGTGCTATGCAGTCGCGAGAATATTCCTACTGTTAACAAACAATTATCCTTTATTATAAATAGTATAAATGATAATCCGCAATATGGACAGGACTTCTGGAGAAGTATAATCAGAGAAAAGTCCCATCCTGACACGGACAGATAATGAGAGGATGAATCTACCCTTATGAGTCTCAAATCCCCTGCAATCAGCAGCAAGGCCCCTGTAATGCTGCACGGTGCCGACTATAATCCCGAGCAATGGCTGAAGTACCCTGAAGTGTTCAATGAGGATATCCGGATGATGAAGCTGGCGGGCTGCAATGTAATGTCCGTCGGTATTTTCTCCTGGGTGTCACTTGAACCGGAAGAAGGCGTGTTCACCTTCGAATGGCTGGACCATGTGCTCGATACCTTTGCCGAAAATGGTATATATGCATTCCTGGCTACCCCGAGCGGCGCACGTCCGGCCTGGATGTCAGCAAAGTATCCTGAAGTGCTGCGTATCGAACGCAACCGTGTGCGTAATCTGCACGGGGTCCGGCACAATCACTGCTTTACGTCTCCGGTCTACCGGGAAAAAACAGCGCTGATCAATACGAAGCTCGCGGAGCGTTATGCCCATCATCCGGCTGTAATCGGCTGGCATATTTCCAATGAGTTCGGCGGCGAATGCCACTGTGATTACTGCCAGGATGCATTCAGAGATTGGCTGAAGGCGAAATACAAAGGCAGTCTGGATGAGCTTAACCATGCCTGGTGGGCGACATTCTGGAGCCATACCTATACTTCCTGGGATCAGATTGAATCTCCGGCTCCGCACGGCGAGACACAGGTACACGGCATGAACCTCGACTGGCGGCGTTTTGTCAGCGACCAGACGATTGATTTCTGCCGTCATGAAATGGATTCAGTGCGCTCTTACAACCCGGAGCTGCCGATTACGACAAATATGCACAATATTGACGGCATCGACTACCGCAAGCTGGCCCAAATTCTGGATGTGGTCTCCTGGGATGCTTATCCGGACTGGGGCTATACCGCAGACAATGACGATTCCCGTCTTGCCGCCTGGACAGCCATGCACCATGATATGTTCCGCAGCTTCAAGAACAAACCGTTCCTGCTGATGGAGAGCACACCTTCGCTGTTGAACTGGCAGTCGGTCAGCAAGCTGAAACGCCCGGGCATGCATAAGCTGTCTTCACTTCAGGCCGTGGCCCACGGCTCGGATTCCGTACAGTACTTCCAATGGCGTAAAAGCCGGGGCTCCAGTGAGAAATTCCACGGTGCAGTTGTGGATCACAGCGGACACGAGAACACCCGTGTGTTCCAGGATGTTGCTGAAGTAGGCCAAACACTGGCTGGCTTGACAGATGTAGTAGGCACTTCTACTCCTGCAGAGACCGCGATCCTGTTTGACTGGGATAACCGCTGGGCGATCAAGGATGCGCAGGGTATCCGCAATTCCGGGCTGAAATATGAAGAGACTGTAGCTCAGCATTACCGTGCGCTGTGGGAGCTGGGGATACCGGTGGATGTTGTCGGCTCCGGGGATGACCTGTCCCGCTATAAGCTGGTTATCGCTCCGATGCAGTACCTTATTACAGAAGAAAACGGCCGTAACATTGAGAACTATGTGGAGCAGGGCGGAAACTTCCTGGCTACTTACTGGTCGGGAGTTGTCGGAGAGAATGATCTGTGCCATCTGGGCGGCTTCCCGGGACCGCTGCGCAAGACGCTGGGAATCTGGGCGGAAGAGACAGAAGGGCTGCACGACCGGGATCTGAACGGCCTTGTACTTGAGAAAGGCAATGCCCTTAACCTGTCCGGTGACTACGATGCCCACGAGATTGCCGAACTGATCCACCTGGAAGGCGCAGAAGCGCTTGGAACTTACCGCAGTGATTTCTACGCCGGCCGTCCGGCCCTGACGCTGAACAAGCTGGGTGCAGGTAAAGCTTATCATTTGGCTACACGCGTGAAGGATCCGGCTTTCTATGTGGAGCTGTATGCAGCCATTACTGCCAATGCGGGAATTATCCGCACCCTGGACAGTGAACTGCCGGCAGGTGTAACTGCACAGCCGCGTACAGACGGTGAACAGGACTACATCTTTGTACAGAATTTCAGCGGCAGCGAGCAGACGGTTGTCCTGGACGGACGCGCCTACACGGATATGGAATCGGGCGCAGAGGTTCCGGCAGAGATTACACTTCCGGTTAACGGACTGGCTATACTGAAACGCAAGGCACAGGCTTAGGCAGGAAATAAAGAAGCAGGACCCTGAGTGCAGGGTTCTGCTTTTTGTATTTCTTTGGCAGGGAATTTATGCAATAAGGACGAATATGTACGTGAAAGGGGCGGATGGATGTGAACATAAAGGCGGTATTGTTTGATTTGGACGGAACCTTGCTGGACCGTGACTCATCACTATTAGCGTTTGCAGGAAATCAATACGAGCGGTATCCTGAGCTCCAAATTATCGGCAAGGAAAGATTCATTCAACGTCTGATAGAACTTGATAATCACGGTTATGTATGGAAGGACAAGGTCTACCAGCAGATCCTTCAGGAGTTCCCGGTTCCGGATATGGACTGGTCTTTGCTGTTAGATGATTACATACATAATTTTCAAGCGCATTGTATAGGTTTCCCGAATCTGCTGGATATGCTTACAGAGCTAAAGAACCATGATATTAAGCTGGCTCTGGTCTCCAACGGGTATGGGCAGTTTCAATATGATAATTTCCGGTCACTGCAAATCACCCATTTATTTGATGAAGTATTGATCTCTGAATGGGAGGGGCTGCGCAAACCTGATCCGGCCATTTTCAAGCTTGCCTTGAACAGACTGAATATTGCTGCCGAAAATGCCCTGTTTGTCGGTGATCATCCTGATAACGATATTCGTGCCAGCCGTGACGCCGGAATGAAGACGGTCTGGAAAAGAACGGGTCATGTGGAGTCTGTTGTTAAAGCAGACGCTGTCATCCATGATTTAAAGGAATTAATTGATATTGTATTGCTGGAAAAAAACATGGATTAGCCAAAAGCTTCTTCAATCCCCTCCAGAATACGCAGGTAATAAGAGTGCTCATGCGGCACAAAATGGCTGATGTCCACCAATTGGTCAATCCGGCTCCGCTCTCCGCTGTCTTCCACGCGGAAACCCTGAATATGAAGATCGCTGCGCTCCCCGAGCCAAAAGCTGCGGAATTCGCTGAAGCCTGCCGTGACCATTCCAGCGACTTCTTCCTGCTGCAGCTGAAACTGGCTGAACGGAGCATGGTTCTCATACAAGAAGACATGCGCGCGCTCACGGTCCATAAATCCTGCCTTATCCATAGTATAGGGGACGATACCCAGCGGAATGAGGTCCTCAAAAGCAACATCAATCCCCAGCTCCTCCTGCACTTCACGGATTCCGTCTTCCGGACTTTCACTCTCCAGCAGGTGGCCGGCAGCAGTAATATCAAGAAGACCTGCATAGTCTTTTTTATGCTGGCTGCGCAGCTGAAGATAGATCTGCAGCGAATGGTGTTCTCTGGCGACAAACCAGCAGTGGAAGGTCTCATGCCAAAGTCCCAGCCGGTGTACCTCATCACGCGGGGCGGAACCGGTAATATTACCGTGCTCATCAAAAGTAGTCAGTATTTCTGAGTTCATTTCTTATGCTCCTTTATTTATCCGGCTATGGCTTCATTACTGCACTATGCTAAGTTTATCGGGTAAATATATCATAATCCATGTTTTTCAGGCAATCGATGGGAAGAGTCCCGCGGCACTGACACAGCAGGTAACACAAAATGCATGTAACCGGGAGGGTTATTATGTTTACAAGTAAATATGCTCATTGGTGCAAGGTAATCCTGGTCTCATTCTTGATCGTTACAGGAAGCTTTGCCATCGGACAGAGCCGTGTCCACGCAGATTCACCGTTAACTTCAACGCAGATTTATAGGGCTTATTTGGATGTAGATATGGTGGCCGAGGCTGAGAGTGACGGTCTGAACAAAGCTGTTGCGGATTTCCTGCAATCCCCCTACACTCCACTGGATGAGAAGGCAGCGGCAGTCAATGCACTGTATTCCGGCCAGGTGTGGTCAGACAGGAACCTTGCGGAAGAGTATTCGCAGCTCACTTACGGGAAGAAGACGGATGTTCTGGATAAAAAGGAGCTTGCTCCGGAAGAGATTTTTGTGATTGGTTATATGAAAATACTGGACCGCTATCTGGAGCCTGATTTGTCCTGGATGACTCTGGCGCAGCAGGAACTTCCCGACAGCCGGACCGTGGCGCTGATCCATATGCTGGGCGTTTCCCAGCACAATATGGACTGCAGCTGGAACAACACCGAGAAGGTTCTGGCCGACACGGGGCTGAATCGGGATATCCGGCAGGAAGCGGTTGAGATCATTGTGGAGTATATGGAGCTGTACAAAGGCAGCCCGTGTCAGAGTGGATCAGAGCAGAGCGGAGGTACAGACACGCGGATGGATCATATTTTGCAAAAGACTGTCGTGCTCTCAGTGGGACACGCCAATGTATTAGTCCAGGGCAGTAAAGCGCAGGTTGATCCTGCTAACCGTAAAGTGGAGCCTTACATCAGGGAAGGAAAAACGATGGTTCCCCTGCGTTTTCTCTCAGACAAGTTTAATGCGTCAATCGGAATCAACTCCACCACTTCTGCAGTTACAGTTGAATATAATGAGCGGAAGATTGTATTCAGCGAGAGCAGAAAAGAGATGGAGATTGTAAATGGAAGAACCTTTGTCCCGCTAAGAACAGTGATGGATGTGTTTGGAAAGCAGATTTTCTATTATAAAGGCCTGATCATGATTTCGGACAGCTTTACGCTGGATCCGCTTAATAAGCAGGACCAGCAGCTGGCAAAGAAGATTAAGGTGCTGTTGCAGTCATAATAGGCATGCTGATGCTGCACTTCTTGCTGCTGGGAATGATTCAGGCGGGAAGCCTTGTATGGAAGCGTGCGTCAATAGTGCCAAATAAATAGGGAAGGGAGCTGTGCAATGAGTTTGCCGCCAATGAGCCGGGAGGACTTTTTAACACTAAGCGATGAAAGACTCGGCAGGGAGTGCATGGAGCCAACATTTGAGCTCATCCGCGGAAAGTCACCTGCAGTAAAAGCGGAGGTAATCTCGCAGCTGAGCAGAGGGCAGCAGTCCCTTTGCATGTTTCGGGTAATGTATGATCACAGCCATAAATCTGCAAACGAATATTATGCCTGGATTTCTTATATGCTGGCCATACCCGGATATTGGGACCGAGTAATAGAAGGAATCCGCTTCTTTGAAACATCCGGCATGTTACCGCTGCTGGAAGATACACGGAAATATTTAGAAGATAGGAACCGCAGACGGGGGCTGGAATGGGGAGAGGCTGTCCTTAGTGATCCCGACCGTGATCCGGAGCTGAGGCAGGCAATAGACGGGTTCTACGAACAGTTTCAGCAGACAGGTCCGGTTACCCATGCTGTTATCGCAGATTATATCCGTAACCATCCGGAAGAGTACGTGGAGCTTACGGATTAACCTAACTAGGGTACCAGTTCAATATAGCACCAAAAGAAACCCGGATGCCATAGCATCCGGGTTCGTTGTATTTACATCATTGGTTGCAGCAAGTATTATCTTGCCAGCCATCCGCCGTCAACAGCCAGGATATGGCCGTTCAGATAATCAGAAGCTTCGGATGCCAGGAATACAGCGGGTCCCTTAACATCATCGGCAGTACCCCAGCGTCCGGCAGGGATGCGGTCAAGGATGGAATCGGAACGGCTTTGGTCGGCACGGATTGGTGCAGTGTTCTCAGTGGCCATGTATCCAGGAGCGATGGCGTTAACATTCAAGCCGTATTGTGCCCACTCGTTAGCGAAGGCTTTGGTCAAGCCGGCAACAGCATGCTTACTGGCAGTGTAACCAGGAACATTGATACCGCCTTGGTAGGAGAGCATGGAGCAGATGTTGATGATTTTACCGGATCCTCTTTCCAGGAAGTGGCGGCCAGCGATCTGCGACAGCAGGAATACTGTGTTCTGGTTAAGGTTGATTACATCGAACCAGTCTTTTTCGCTGTGGTCTTTAGCAGGAGTACGGCGGATCATACCTGCGCAGTTAACGAGAATGTCTACTTTGCCGGTGAGTTGGAGCGCTTGATCGAACACGCTTTGCAGCTGTGTGTGGTCACTCAGGTCCGCTTCAATACCCAGTGCTTTGACACCGAAAGCTTGAGCTGCAGTTACTGTTTCTTCACTGGTATTAAGGGAGACGGAAACGACATCCGCACCTGCTTCGGCAAATGCCAGGGCGATGCCTTGTCCAAGGCCTTGCGCTGCTCCGGTTACAATTGCTGTTTTACCTGCCAGACTGAATAATGATGACATAATGAAATTCGCTCCTTTAGCGTATGAAATATATTGATGATGCAGTATCTATCAAAAAAAGTATTTAACTACCCGCATTCGATGTTGACACCGGCACGGCGGAACTGCTCAACCGTCCCGGGCGGAAGCCCGCTGTCTGTCAGCAGCACGTCCACTTCCTGAAGGGAAGCGAAGGTGCGCAGGGCGGTATGCCCGAACTTGTGGTGATCGCAGGCGGCGAACACTTTACGGGCAGTGGACACCAAAGCCTGCTTGAAATCGATCAAATCACCGGTATAAATGGACAGCCCATGCTCGATATGCACGGCAGTAGCCGACAGAAATGCTTTTTGTATATTTAGCTTTTGCACATAAGAGACAGCTTCGGGACCGGCCAGCATATTGCGGACACGGTAACCCCCGGGAACGACCAGACGGATGTTGTCTTTGGGAACCAGCTCGCTGATGATGTAAACATCATTGGTGACTACCGTCAGAGGCATATTGTCCAGCCGCCTGGCGATCTCAAGCGTGGTGCTTCCGCCGTCCAGTGCGATAATGTCCTCCTCTTCGATATGGGCCAGCGCAAGCCCTGCGATCTCCGTTTTCTCGTCGGAATACTTATCCAGCGGGGTCTTGGACGGCAGAATGCCAAACTGGTCGCTCTGCGCCAGTACAGCTCCGCCGTGCACACGGACAATAAGTCCCTGTTCTTCCAGCTTACTGAGATCCTCGCGGATGGTTTTTCCTGTTACCTGGAGCTTGTCGCTAAGCTCATTCACCGTTACATCCTTCTGGTTCAGCATAACTTCCATAATCATCTCGTGTCGTCGTATCGGGTTCATCCGGCTGCCTCATCTTTCCGTAGTTGTTGTTAAGTCTATTGTAATTCCTTCATGGATACGGGGTCCATATCATCATATCTTTTGTTGTCTCCGGCCATACTCCAGATGAATGTATAGTTATGAGTGCCTACGCCGCTGTGGATCGACCAGCTTGGGGAAATAACAGCCTGCTCGTTGTGCATAACGATGTGGCGTGTTTCTGTTGGCTCACCCATCAGGTGGAATACCACAGAGTCTTCGGGAAGATCGAAATAGAAGTAAGCTTCCATCCGGCGGGGATGCGTGTGTGCCGGCATTGTATTCCACATGCTGCCCGGCTTCAGTTGGGTCATACCCATAACCAGCTGGGCACTCTGAACGCCGTTAGTATGAATAAAGCGGTGAATGGTACGTTCGTTAGAATTCTCCAGACCGCCCAGTGCACCGGATTCGGATTCTTCCAGCGTAGTTTTGGTGGTAGGGTAAGACTGGTGGGCAGGAGCGGAATTCAGATAGAACTTCGCCGGTTTTGCGCTGTCAGCGCTTTTGAACACAACATCCTTGGCGCCTTGTCCTACATACAGACATTCTTTGAAGCCGATTTCATATTCTGTGCCGTCTACCACAACCAAACCTTTGCCGCCAACATTGATGACACCCAGTTCACGGCGTTCCAGGAAGTAAGTCACACCAAGCTCTTTCAGATCAGTAGTGAGGGCAACCTCGCCGTTAACCGGATTGGCACCGCCCACGATCATGCGGTCTTCGTGTGTCAGCACAAGCTTCAGTTCATCCGGCGCAAAAATAACAGGAATGTGGAACTCTTTGCGGAGGCGCTCGGTATCAAACTGCTTAACTTCGTTGGGGTGGGATGCGAAACGTCTTTCCATTGATTATTCAATCTCCTTCGTAGTCGTATTTTCGTTCGTATGAGTTCAATTTAATCCATATTCGTTCATTTGGCAAGAGGTAATCTTTTTTAGTGCGTTTATTTTAGTTTATTTATAGTTTTTATGGATTGCCATATGAACCGAAAGCGTGCACAATAGAGCTGGATAGAAGGATTTTACAGCGGGTGTACAGCGGGAAAGCAAAGGCAGAACAACAGAAAACATTTTTGGAGGGGAACGGAAGTGGGGGACAGCAAGCATATATTGAATTCTTATCAGGCTCGCATGAACGAAATTATCTATAGAATAGCGCTGGAAGCGGAGCGCCGGCCGCTGCTTGACAGCGGTCTCTGGTTCCATGATGATGTGCGCAATAACTTCTATTATGCTTCTTATCTCTTCGCCGCCGCATCTGATGAGTCGCTTGAGGTGCCTTTCAGCCGGGAGGAAGCCAAACGCAAAGCCGAAGCGGTAATGCTGGAAACGGTACTGCTGCAGAACAGGCAGCCGGGCACGGAGCTGTACGGACACTGGCCGCTCGGTCTGGGACCAAATCCGCGTGAGGCCAAGCCGCACGAGCTCCCGGTGGAGATTATGGGCAGCCTGATGGTCTGGTTCTGCAAACATTACAACAGCCAGTTCAGCGCCAGCCTCAGAATTGCCTTTCATACAGCAATCGGCCATATATACCGCAGCGGGTTTTTCCGCAAGCCTGTGGTGACGTTTGGTCACCATGAGGCCAAGTATACGGCAGCGAAGCTGATTTTCGGCACTGTCTTTGAAGATGAAGAGCTGCGGGAAGACGGGCGGGACAGCCTGGAGAAGACGCTTGCATATATTAGAGAGAAGGGCATGCCCGAGTATGGCAGTCTGCCCTGGTTCTGGCATTGGGTTCAGGCGTTTACCTGTGCTTGGGAACTGGAGCAGGATGGCGGGGTAAAAGCTGTCCTTGCGGAGATGCTGGACCATCTGTGGAGCGTACGGGCAGCATTCTATTTCCGCGGTGCCTGGGCCGGCGCTCACTCCAGAGGCTGGCCGCATGATGTTCCGGGGGACAGAAATGTGCTGAATGATTATGTCCAGTTCGGGGATTTTGGGCTGCCGGACGGAATGCCGCGTACGGAATATGCGGGTTTCCTGTTCTATGAAGTACCTCAGCAGGCGCGGACAACGGCGCTGGACCGTACTGCACCGTCAGAGGTGAAGAAGCTAACGCAAAAGGTTGTGCCGGATGATCCGAATCCGCAGCCTTTGCTGCATTCATACGGATATTTTACTGCGGATTATGCTGTGGGCGGCCTGTGGGAACGTGTGGAAGAATTCGACAATGAGCAGCTCCGCTGGACGTATTCCCTGCCGGTGACACCTGATGGCGGAGCCAACCAGCTGTATTTTTTCCATCCGGGCAAAGGTTATCATGAAGGCGATCCGCGGCATCAGAGTCCGTATATGGAAGTTCTGTATCATAAAGGCACAGTGATGACCCTCTATCCGGTCCCCGAAGGAGAAGCAGATACGCTGATTGGCGTGCTTCCCAAAGGAGATTGGCGTGAGGCAGATCAGGCGCTGTTCGGACTTGCAGGTAACGTATATTTTGCAGTTTACCTGTCACAAGACTATGAGCTGATCGAACGTGCGGATTATTTGGAGGTACAGGTTAAAGGAATGCCGGGTGGCGTAGTGGTAGAGGCGGTTTTGCCGGAGCAGGCAGTGGAAAAAGGGATAGACGGGCTGGATGATTTTGTAGCAGCCATGGCGGCCAAGACACCGGTATTTACACCGGGGGACCTGCTTGCGGTGGATTACAATACGGTAGGAGGAGAGCAGCTGCGGCTGGCAGTTACGGATGCCGGGAATGCAGCTGTTGGGGGGAAATCACAGGCCCGTTTGAACGGTCAAAGCATCTCCTTGGAGGATTACACGGTTTAATTTATCCGGAGGAGTCTGCAGGCGGGAATCAGTATAGAAGCCCTGTTTACGGGAAAATGGTGGAGGACCGCAAACAGATTTGGGAGCTGCGTCATGAGAGGTACAGGTTCTTGTGGCGCCGTACCGGTCGGGCGGAAGCGGATACCATCTTTAGAGTCATTTCCGGCAGGATTACGCTGTGCAATAAATTCTTTCCAAAAGGAATAACATCAGGGATTGCGGTTCAATGCGGAGTGCGTCCATGGTATAATAGGGAAGAGCATTCATACGATGGCAGCATCAGAATCCTTGTTAATGACTTATTGGAGGAATGGCGTGGCAAAAGCAAAAGTGGCCAAACGGCCGACAAGAGATGAATTTGTACTGGAGGAAATCGGCAATCAGCTGACCGAAGCGATGCAGGAGGCATCCGAGGTCCTGTTGACGGTTTGGGGCAAGGAAGAACAGGTACGCGGCACAATCGTCGGAATGGACCCGCGGACCGGCAAGGTGCATCTCAGCCTGAATGAAGAGATCACCAAGGTTACCTTCATGGATATTATGGCAATGGACTATCCGCGCGACTAGATCGGCCGGGTAAGATTATATTAAGACTCCTTGACGTTTGTCGGGAGTTTTTTTATTACTCATTTAACGGAGAGAATCAATCTGCTGAATTATACATAACCATTGTTTGTGCAACGATACGGGATAAGTGGAGATGGTAGCATGGGCAGAAGTGAAGGGTATAAGTACCTTTGAATTTGTGGAAATTTGGCTTTATGGACGAATGTGAGGTAAACGTACCCTTGAATCCGCAGATATTATGGAAATGAGTGAAATGAGAAGTAGAAATGCTTCTGAATCCGCGGAAATCGGGAAATGGAGCGGAATCGGAGGTACAAATGCTTTTGAGCTAAGTGGAAATTAGAGGGATGTGCGAAATGAACGGGAAAAGTCCCGTTGAATAGGGGGGAATTAGGCGGATGGATGAAATGAACGGGAAAAGTCCCGTTGAATTGGGGGATTTAGGCGGATGTACGAAATGAGCGGGAAAAGTCCCGTTGAATTTTGCGAAACGCTACAGTTAGAACGAAAATCAAGATGGGCGCCAGAATGGAGCATCAAGGCCTTAGAGTGTATCAGTTTTCTTCAACATCCTGGTCACCTTTAAGCCCAAGGAGCTCCTTCTGCCGCTTTTCATAACGCTTGAGGATAGAAGGAATAGCTTCTTCGCGTGCTTTTTGGATTTTTTCGGCAGACAGAGTATCGGCTTGTTCTTTCTGCTCCTTACTGACCTTGTACACAGGCGTTGTGATAACCCCGGTTGTTTCCATATACAATTTTTCCGTTGCCAAAACCTTTTTTTCGTTCCCCGAGTCTGACACCTGTCCCCGCCTCCTTAAGTTTCCGGTAACTGCTTACTTGAACCTATTCTATTCCAGTATCTTGCAGGATACAAGCGGAGAGTATAAGGGGAATTTACTATGAAAAGAGGCGTTTTCGTTGTACTGACATGTATGCTGCTGTTTCTGCTAAGTGCCTGTGTGTCTGAACAAAAATATACGTCTGCTAACGATGCCGTAAAATCTCTTTAGCAGCAGATGGTAATCACCACCTTTTCTCCGGACATGCACTTAACGGTGTGGAGTCTGTCAGCTGCAAGCTGAGTAATGATGAAGTCATCAGAGTGTACGAATACGGAACAATGGATGAACGAGAGGAGGCTAAGATGGAGTTTGAAAAAAGCAATCAGCTTGTAAGCTCCCTTGCGCCGATTAGCTATTCCGCTGATAACTTTCTGGTATTGTACTGCAGTTATGCGGACTCCAAATTTAGAACCCCTGTGAAAGCCGAAATATCACATGGAGACCGACTGGAACAGGTTCTCAAAAATTTACAGCAGTCTCGTTAAAAGCCGCCATTATAGCGCGGCTTTTTTTGTTATCAAAGTATATAGCGGGGCTAACGTTGGTCCAGTTACAATATGTGGTAATATAAGAGGAATAGTTTGCGTTAGGAGGCACACATGGAGAAGTTGTACAACAGCCTGCCGCAGGGACTGAGACGATATGTCCATATTGTGTTCAGTCTCTCAGATGCAGGTTCACTAAAAGTTACGCTCAGGAAGACCGGCAAACAGGAGCTCTGCCAAGTGTTAGCATTCGATGAGTGCTTTTCGGTAGGGCCAATCTGTAACCTGGAAACGGCAGCCGGACAGCAGAATAGGCTCTTGTGGCTGATGGAATTTGATGAGCATGCCAGATATGGTCAGCATTTGAACCGGGAGCATCAGCTGGATCATATGATCAAGGCAGTTAGGAGCATTCCCGCAAAGCAAACAGTCGTTATTTGGTGTGCGGATAATGCACATGACCAGACGGGTCTGCGTTTTGTACTGCACTTGTTGAGAGAGCGGGAACAGCCGGTTCATATTGTCAATGTGACGGAACTCTTTCATGCTGCCGGGTTTCAAAAGAACGATGAACCTGCACCTTATTTTAGAGCATTAATCAACCGGGAGCATTTTCAGGATATTGTTCAAAAATACTATTCAGGCATTCCTCTTGATCCTGAGCGTAGAAGAATGTATGAGTCACAATGGCTCATGCTCTCGGAAGAGAATCATCTGCTTCGTCTGTGGGAAGAAGGCACTGTTAAAGGCCGGAAGGAAGATGCCTTGGACGAGTTGATCATAAGATCCGTTATTGAACTGGAGCACGAGCAGGATGAGAATGGATATATAAAGGCCGGGAGTGTCGTTGTCAAGGTGTTTGAGACGTCCCGTCAATTCGTAAGGGATACATTTATTTCCTATAGAATCTGGATGTTGATTAACCAAGGGATGTTAAAATTCAGCGGGTTGCCCTTTGCTTTGCATCAGTTCTCTGTTAAATGGGGTAGACGTAAATTAAGCTCGCCTCGAGAAGATTTGCTTTTGCCCGATAAGCTGAACAGTTTGTTTATGGAACTGGAGGTTATCAAGCAGACTTATGCCGGTTTAAGCGCAGATAGTTTGGACAAAAACGAATGGATAGAAGAGGTTATATATTCCATTATGGAGATGTTTGATGGGTATAGAAGCCTGAACTTTGAAGCAGATATCATTGATAAAAACACCGGGGAATCCATAACTGAAAATATTCAGCTGCATGATAAATATCGGGACTATATAGAAGCCAGGAACCACTCAATATAACCTGTTTCACAGCCAATAAGTCGTATCATGGTATAATACCAAAAAAGTGTTCAGGTTGTGGTAGTGCTGTTTTGGTGAGGAGACTAAGGACTTAGTTGGATTTTCTCCACCTAATCCTCTGCTTTTCGGTCATTTCTAAGCTTTAGTAGGAAATTCTCCCATTAATCGGACGGATAAAGGTCTTTGGAGAAGAATCCAGTACATTTAAGGGGAGTTTTTCCCACTAGTTTTGTAATACCGGAGTTTATCGGAGAATGAAATGGAGAAATTCCACTTAGGCTGATCTATATATGCTCTCCGATACCATTTTCCATATCCCAGCTAATCAACAGGCTGCAATAGATGTAAAAGAAGCCAAAGACACAAACGATCTCGAAAGGTTGATGAACGATGCAAGCGGCGAAAACCAATGCCCTCAGAATGCTGGAGGCGAAGGGAATTACCTATGAGATACATTTCTACGACAATGAAGACGGCGCCATTCACGGCACAGCGGTTGCGGAGAAGATCGGCCGGCCGCCGGAGAGTGTGTTTAAAACTCTGGTAGCCCACAGCGGCAGCAATCTGTATGTGTTCGTCATTCCGGTGGCTGAAGAGCTGGACCTTAAGAAAGCGGCGAAAGCGGCCGGGGAGAAGAAGATTGAAATGCTGCCGGTGAAGGATCTGCTGAAATGGACAGGTTATATCCGGGGAGGCTGTTCTCCGGTAGGGATGAAAAAGCTGTACCCTACGTTTATCCACAGCAGTGCGGAAGAACTGGGAACCATCGCTGTCAGTGCCGGAAAAATCGGGATGCAAATGGAGCTGACGCCCGGAGAATTGGCAGGTATGGTGAACGCCAAATTCAGCGATTTAATCAAATAATTAGCCGGAACAAGCTCATAAAATACATATTTGCTCAGAAGTCCCCGTACCCCATACAGTCCCCGTAACCTATAAATTCCCCGTAACCCATATAGTCCGCCATAACCATACAGTCCGCCATAACCATACAGTCCGGCATAACTATACGTCCGGCATAACACATGCATTTCCCCGTAACCCATACAGTCCCCGTAAAAGTACACTCCTCCGTAACCCAAAGACCCCAAAACCCGCGACTGCGGATTCTGGGGTCTTTGGTGACACATCCATCAACTAAAAGCGTGCAGCCAGCAGGCCGAGATATTCCTTGAGCGCAGTTCCTGTAGTGGATGCAGCGCCAGGAGAAGGGGAGAATTTGCCGGAATGAAAAGAGGCTCCCCGGCTGGCGATATAATCGGTAGGATAGGCCAGCGGAGTCAATCCGGCAGCGCCGAACTCCTCCATAGCGCGGGCCATATGGAATGCGGAGGTGACCAGCACCGGGCGGCTTAGCCCGTTCTCCCGCATGACTTCTGCTGTATTGACGGCATTTTGTTCTGTGTTCAGCGACTCGTTCTCGACCAGAATGTCGGCTTCAGGAATCCCCAGCCCGATGAGCTGACGCTTGGCAATGTTGGCTTCGTTTCCGCTGTCGGCAAATACCTGCCCGCCGGAGAATAGTACCGGAATCCCGGTCTCCCGGTAGAGCCTGGCGGCAGTCAGCAGCCTGTTGGCCGCATGGCCGAACATGTTGCCTTCACCGTCAATGTCCGGTGTCCCGGAGGAGGCTCCGCCGCCAAGGACAACAATAACATCACCCCGGATCCGGGCCGGCTGCTCATACTTGCGCTCCAGGCTGCCGACCAGCGCGTCGGAAACGAGGCTGGTCATGGAAAGATAGAGCAGCACAGTGATTCCGAGGAGGACTACTGCCGGCCGGCGGTTTTTGCGCCACAGCCAGATTGTCATTCCGGATAGAAGTACGACGAACAGGCCGGGAGGCAGAACGAAGCTGTAGATAAATTTGATGATATAGATCAGCAGGATCAACCGCCCTTTCTTTTATGTATAGAGCAACAGAGCTATTGTACCACAAGCAGAGGGCCCGAAGCTTCCCGCACACAGCATCGCCCTCATGCCGGCATCCTTAAAAAACTGCACTTTCCCATTAAAAAGCTGCACTCACTCTCCAATGCTTTCATGATAAAGTAGATGTGGGGGAATCTCTCTACATTATTAAGATGATATTGACACATAAGCGGGGGGACTGGAATGAACAGAAGAATCCGGGTAGTACTGGCAGACGATGAACCGGTGATCCTGCGCGGACTGAAAAAGCTGATCTCCTGGGATGCCCTGGGCCTAGATATTGTTGGTGAAGCCTGTGACGGGACGGAACTGAAGACACTGATTGATGACTGTTCCCCTGACCTTGTCATCAGCGACATCAGCATGCCGGGATTTACAGGAATTGATATTATACGCGATATCCATGAATCGGGACGGCCCATTAAAGTTGTATTCATAAGCGCCTACCAGGAATTTACCTATGCCCGGCAGGCCGTACAGTACGGGGCGCTTGATTATCTTGTGAAGCCGGTGAATACCGGCCAGCTGGAGCAGGTGGTGGGTAAAGCGGTTGCCGTAATCCGCCAGGAGTCGGAGGAAGTGCGCAACAAGGAAAAGCTGAAATCCTATGAGCGCAAAAATGAATCTGTCACCATTGAGCAGCTGCTGGAGCAGATCACGGACGGCAGCAGAAGCGCTGCGGCAGCGCTGGCCCGCATGGGTAATACAGCAATCAGCCGTTATGCCACCGTATGCGCCTTAGAGACTGTAGAATACAGCGGACAGCCGTCCAGGTGGGAAGAACGCGAGCGCAAGCTGGTGGAATTTGCTTTGTCCAATATTATCAGGGAAACCGTGGAAGGTGCAGGGAGCGGTTATGTGTTCCGCAAGGGGGAGCGCTTCTGCATTCTGCTTCAGCATGAACATGAGGAGGAGCCAGAGCGTTTAGTAGAGGATCTGCACGGCAAGATTAACCGGTTTCTGAAGCTGGCGGTATCGATTGGCATCGGACGGCCGGTGAACGGTATAGAAGAGGCGGCAGAATCGTACCGCAGTGCATTGAAAGCGCTCAAATCCGCTTATTTTACCGGACTGGACCGGGTAATTACGGCCGAGACAGGAGAACCGGCAGAGCCGCAGGTAACCTTAGCGGAGCTGACAGCGGCCCAGGCCGGAGTGGCCGATGCGCTGAAATCACTGGACAGGGAACAGCTCACTGAACGTGCAGGAACACTGCTGGATAAGATCAGGGGATTGTCTGCGGGCAACAGGAACCAGGCTGTTTCCTATGTATATAATGTGATTATTCAGCTTGACCAGGAGCTTGCGGATTATGGTGCAGATGCCGGACTTCATGGCCCGGACCATCAGCCGCTGCTGGAAAGACTGGCCGAGGCGCCCGCTTACACCGTGGTTCAGCAGATTTTTATGGAAGTACTGCACAGGATGGCTGACCAGCTGGCCGGACAGGCGGGCGCCAAGGAGCTGCCTCAGCTTTCCCAGGTAAAAGCCTATGTGGAGCAGCATTATGCGGACAATATTACGCTGGAGTCTACAGCCGCACTCGTGTATATGAATCCGTACTATTTCAGCAGCTTTTTCAAAAAACATACCGGGCAGAACTTTAAAAACTATATTACGGAGGTCCGGATGGGCCATGCGCTGCGGCTGCTGCTGCAGACCGATCTGATGGTGTATGAAATTGCAGAGCAGGTCGGGTACAATAACGCCCGTCATTTCAGCGATATGTTCAAGAAGAAATTCGGCAGGCTGCCGCAGGAGTACAAGCAATCGCTCAGACAGTAACAGTCGTTCATACAGAGAAAAGGGGGACGCCGTCCGTGCTGAGCTTTGGGCGCAGATCCAGGAGTATTTTTGTCAAATTTTCGTTGTCCTTCCTGCTGGTGGGGCTGATTCCGCTGCTGGCGCTCAGCTTCTTTTCCGTAAAAACCTTTTCGGGTTACGTAGAGCGCTATACTACCAGCAATCTGCAGCAAATGGTCATGTATATGAGCTACAATCTGAATTCTGCGTTTAACCAGTATAACGAGGTTTCCAAGCTGATGTATACAGGACGCTATGAGGGTTTTATTGACAGCTACAGGCAGGACCAGACCTACAACGTCAATGAGCTGGAGCAGATCAACACGATCCCCATCGACAGCTTTTTAAAGACGATCGTATTCAGTGATCCTTATATTTCTGGCGTACAATTTGTCCGGAAGATGGACGGAAAGGTCTATTCCCAGCAAAAAGAGGACCGTTCACTCGACAGTGAAGGGTTCGCCAGACCCGAATGGCTGGAAGCGATGGCGCAGGATCCCTCCAAGGTAGCCGTGTTTCCCGCGCATGAGGACGACTATTTTTTCGATTCCAACCGTACGGTGTTCACCATTGCACGCAGTCTGATCGATACTTCAGGCCGTGTGACCAAGGAACCGAAGGTAGTCGGAACGCTGTTTCTCGATGTCGATACCTCGTTGTTCCAGCAGTTTACACAGGAGCTTAGTCTGGGAGAGAAGGATGAGCTGTATTTGCTGGACGGGGAGGACAGAGTCTACTTCAGCAATCAGAGTATTCCATCGGGAACGGTAATAAAGCTTGCCCCGGAGGACGGGGAAATAATTACGCTGAGTGAAGAAATTCCTTTTTTGAATGGAAAAATAATAGCGAAAATCCACCGCGGCAGTCTGTTCGAGCAGCTCCTGTCGGCCCGGTCGACGGTATATCTGGCCATCCTGATCTGTGCGGTAGTGATGATTGTGATGGGGGCCTGGTTCTCCCGGCGTCTGGCCGCACCGATCCGCGAGCTGATCAGGCAGATGACCGTAGTGGAGTCCGGCAAGCTCGATATTCAGCTCACAGTGAACAGCAATGATGAGATGGGCAGGCTGGCCCACGGGTTCAACCGCATGGTCGAGCGGCTGCAGATCTATATCGATGAAGCTTATGTGGCCCAGATCAAGCAGAAGCAGAGTGAGCTCAATGCGCTCAAGAGCCAGATCCGTCCGCATTACTTATACAATACACTCGAAGTCATCCGGATGAATGCTGTAGACAAAGAAGCCGGCGAGGTGGCGGATATGATTTTGGCGCTCTCCAACCAGCTGAAATATGTGATTGATTATGGGGAGGACCGCGTCAGCCTCGGCAGTGAGCTGGAGCATCTGCAGGATTATTTTTATATCATATCTGTGCGCTATGAGAACCGCTTTGAGCTCCATCCGGATATTGCTCCTGACGTGCGGATGGAATGGCCGGTCCTTAAGCTCTCCCTGCAGCCAATTGTGGAAAATGCGGTACAGCACGGTCTGCGCCGGAAGGGCAGAGGGACGGTGGGCATCACTATAGAACGCAGGGCAGACAAGCTTGCGATTACGATCTATGATGACGGCATTGGAATGAACAAGGAAGAGCTTGCAAGAATTACAGGAACGCTGGAAGATATGAGGGCTCCAAGCAAAAACGTGGGCCTGAAAAATGTGCATGAGCGGATCCGCACAAGCTTCGGGGAAGAGTACGGGTTGTCGGTCAGCAGCCGTGAGTATATCGGGACATCCATTACACTTTTGTTTCCGGTGATAGAATAGATCCAACGAATGATACAAGCGGGAGGTCGCAATAGATGCAGTACAACAAGATGATAAGGCTTCCTTTGCTGCTGCTGGTGATGTCAGGCATTCTTTCAGCGTGTGAGGGAAGTCCCGCAGGCGGTAACGGCACAGTACCAGGCGGGGTCCCTCAGGCGGCGCAGTCTGGCGGAGGGGATCCCGGACAAACCGTCCGCTTTACCATCGCTTATGCGACAGGTGACGCCGCCACCAAAGGGGCCATAGCAGCTGTAATTAAAGCTTATACGGATGCTCATCCGGATGTGGAAATCCAAGATATCAGCGTAATGTCCTCCAGCGGCTATTTGGACTGGCTCAAGATTAAGGATGCCCTGGGGGAATTCCCGGATTTGGTGGAGATGCGGGATACTGAAGCTTTTGCCGGAGCGGGAAAAATAGCCGAGCTGCCGTCCGATTTGGCCGGGCTGTTCGACAATCCGCCGCAGGTGTGGGGGAAGGTGTGGAATGCCCCGCTGTTCGCAAGTGCCCCCCAAGGTATTATTTACAGCAAAAAAGCTTATGCGGCCGCCGGAGTTACAGACCTGCCCCGCACCTATGACGAGTTCCTGGCTATCCAGGAAAAACTGAAGGCAGGCGGGATTACGCCGCTCGCAGCCGGCGGCAAGGATATTTTCCACATGGGCTTTTGGGTAAATAAATTTCTGATCGATGAGGTATATGCCCGGGACCCGGACTGGAACGCCAAACGCAATGCGGGAGAGGTTAGCTTTCAGGACGGCAATGTGGTGCAGGCGGTGGCCGATTACAAGTATCTGTTCACCCGTTATGTAAATGAGGACTGGCTCAGCACCGGCGACAATCAGACGGCCTCCATGCTCGTGTCGGGAGAAGCGGCCCAGCTGTTCTCCGGGACCTGGATGTTCCCGCAGATCGAAGAGGCTGACCCGGACTTTGAATTCGGATTCTATGCGGTGCCTGACCGGGAAGGCAAAGTAAATGTGGTGGGACTGCCGTCCCCCGCCGGCTGGTCCTTGTCGGCAGAAGCAGCCCGTGACAGCGGGAAAACAGAGGCGATCAAGGACTTTCTCCGTTTCTTTTACGATCCGGAGCAGTATGCCGTGTTCCTGTCCCGCGTTAACGGCATTCCTGCGACTGCAGAACCCGTCACCTACGAGATCAGTGAGGTGATGAATACCGCGCTTGAGCTGGTGGCTGATCCTGCGGTCACCAAGTCGAGAATGCTGGGGACCTGGTGGGGGGACAATATGACGCCCCAGCAGTACCGTAACTGGTTCTATAGGCTGCTGCAGGAGCTGGTCCGGAAGGATGGCGATGTCAGGGCGTATATGGTCCAGGCGGATGCCGAATATGACAGGCAGTTAAAAGAGGATGGGCTGTAACACCAGAACACCGCAGCTTAAATAATTTCATAAACCAGGTAAAACGGGGGTCTGCGGACCTCCGTTTTTTGCTGTTTTTCACTTAAATTTACCGCACACCGCGCTTAAAAAAGTTCATTCAACCCTTTGCGGCAGAATGCTATTCTGATATCACAAGGAAACGCTTACTTACGGTGATGCGCACATCGGACCGCTTTCCAGCCTTACAAAGTTACCAGACTTTGAACCTATTAGGGGGTTACTTTTCACATGAACAATAAAACGATAATCAAGCTGTCCACACTGCTGCTTGCCGCTACAACAGTCCTGTCAGCCTGCGGCAGCAACAACAGCAGCAGCGGGAATGCCGGCAGTAACAGTAACAATGGCGGATCTGCAACAGATGCACCAGCTGCAGCAGCAACCGACAGTAAAAAGGAAGTCAGCTTCACGATCGGCTACGCCTCCGGCGATCCGGCTACCAAAGAGGCTATTGCCGCCACTGTCAAAGCTTATATGGAAGCCAATCCGAATGTGAAAATTAAGGATATCAGCGAGACCTCGTCAGCAGCCTATCTGGACTGGCTCAAAACCAAGGATGCCGTAGGCGAGTTCCCGGATCTTGTGGAAATGCGGGATACGCAGGTGTTCGCCGATGCCGGAAAAATTGTCGAGCTGCCAGCCGATCTTCTGGACCTGTTCGATAATCCGCCGCAGGTGGACGGCAAGGTATGGAATGCACCGCTGTCCGTTAACGTGCCGCAAGGCATCATTTACAGCAAGAAGGCATACGCCGATGCAGGAGTTACCGAGCTGCCCAAAACCTATGATGAATTCCTGGTGATTCAGGAAAAGCTGAAGGCTAGCGGAATTACACCGCTGGTTGTCGGCGGGAAGGATATTTTCCATATGGGCTTCTGGGTGAACAAATTCCTGATCGATGAAGTTTACACGAAAGACCCGGACTGGAATTCCAAGCGCACCGCCAAAACAGTCAGCTTTACCGACGCCAACGTAGTGCAGGCAATGACTGATTTCAAAGAGCTGTTCAAAAATTATGTCGACAAAGGCTGGCTCAGCACCGGCGATAACCAGACCGCCTCTATTCTCGTATCCGGCAAAGCGGCGCAGCTGTTCTCCGGCACGTGGATGTTCTCGCAAATCCAGGATGCGGACCCAAGCTTCGAATTCGGGTTCTACGCCATTCCTGACCGGGCAGGCAAAGTAAATGTCATCGGTCTGCCGTCACCGGCCGGCTGGTCCCTGTCTGCTGATGCTGCCAAGGATGCTGACAAAACAGAGGCGATCAAGGATTTCATCCGCTTCTTCTTCTCCCCTGAGCAGTACGCTCCTTATCTGGCCAGCATCAACGCCATTCCTTCTACCAAGGAGAAGGTCAGCTATGAAGCGGGTGAGCAAATGCAGGTAGCGCTGGACCTGATTGCCGATCCGAATGTGACGAAGTCGCTGGCTATTAACAACTGGTGGGGAGAGAACCTGATTCCTCCGCAGTTCCGTAACTGGTTCTACAAGCTGCTGCAGGATCTCGTTGTAAAAGATGAAAACGTTGCCGAATACATGAAGCAGGCGGATACCGAATACGATGCACAGGTAAAGGCCAACCAGCAGTAAAGTAAAAGCGTCCGTAAAGAGGAGCGCAGCGTTTCAGCTGTGTCTCCTCCGGCGGCGCAGGTCCGGGAGGGAGAGCTACTATGGCTACAGCAGTAAAGAGAGCAGACAAGCCGCTGACGGCAGCCATGCCGGTAAAAAAGAAGAAAAAATGGCAGTCCTACGCACTACTGTTTATTCTGCCTTCATTTTTGATCTACACCTTGTTCGTTATTGTTCCAACCGCAGGCAGCATTTACTTAAGCTTTACCTCGTGGGATGGAATCAGTGAGGATGTAAGGTACATCGGGTTCGCCAATTTCGTGGAAATATGGCACAGCCCGCGGGTACACAATGCGCTGAAGAACACGCTGATTATGACGGTCAGCCTGGTTGTACTGGAGAACATCGCTGCCATTGCGATGGCGGTCATGGTCGATAAGGTACGCTGGTTCCGCAATTTGTTCAGAAGTATCTTTTATTTCCCGACACTTTTGAGCGGGATTGTAATGGGGTTTGTCTGGGCCATGATCTTGAATTACAACTTCGGGGTATTCAACCAGCTGCTCGATGCTGTCGGGCTGGGAAGCTGGATGGTTGACTGGCTGGGGAATCCGGACTATGCCATGATTTCGATTATTTTGTCTACGGTGTGGAAGGGTGCAGGTTATTACATGATCATCTATCTGGCAGGACTGCAGGGTATTCCGGCAGAGCTGAATGAAGCGGCGAGCATTGACGGAGCGAACGGCTTCCAGCAGTTCCGCCACATTACGTTCCCGCTGCTGGCCGGATCGCTGACCGTATGTATGGTGCTGTCCATGATCAGCGCGCTGAAGATTTTTGATCAGATTGCGGTAATGACCGACGGCGGCCCCGGCTTTGCCACCGAGACCTTAACCTATATTATTTATAAAGTCGGCTTTGGCGAACTCCGGCAGGGCTTCGGTACGGCGCTTGCGATGGTGCTGTTCCTGATTATTTTGCTCATCACCATCATTCAGGTGAAATTCCTCCGGAAACGGGAGGTGCAGATGTAACATGACTATTCAGACGAAAAAAAGAATCAGCGAGATCACCCTGTTCGTGATTACGCTGCTGGTTGCAGTCATCTTCTTTTTCCCGATCTTCTTCAACCTCATGTCTGCGTTCAAAAGCAATGCAGAAATCATGCGGGATGCGATCGCTTTTCCCAAAGGGCTGTACCTCGACAGCTTTAAATATCTGCTGACCGAGACGGAATTTCCGCGGGCGATTGTGAACAGCCTGATTCTGACCCTGGTCTCGATCGCTGCACAGGTGCTGATTATACCGATGGCCGGTTATGCGATTGAACGCAGGAATGCACGCTGGACCCAGTTTGTCTTCCTGTATTTCCTGGCCGGGATGATGATTCCTTTTCAGGCGTATATGATTCCGCTGTTCAAAGAGCTGAGAATGTTCGGGCTGTACGGCAGTCTGGCCGGTCCGATTCTAGTCTATGTTGCCGGTGCTGTCGGATTTGGCTGCCTGCTCTATACGAGCTTTGTCAAAGGCATTCCGCAGGAGATTGAAGAAGCTGCCGAGATTGACGGATGTTCGCGGTACGGGATCTTCTGGAAAATTGTCTTTCCGCTCATGGGACCGGTTACGGCAAGTATGGTTGTGCTGAACGGACTGGGGATCTGGAATGACTTTCTGCTGCCGATGCTGGTGCTGCCTTCGGGTGAAGCCAAGACGATGGTCGTGGAAATCTACCGCTACATCGGTGAATTCTCGTCACGCTGGGATATGATTTTTGCCGGAACCGCCATGTCGGTTGTCCCCGTGCTGATCGTGTTCGTCTCGCTGCAGAAGTACTTTGTCAAAGGGATTGCGGCAGGGGCGACCAAGGGGTAAGGGAGATTTAGCAGTAATAGCATTTAATAAAGCAGCAGTCCGCCTGAAAGGGGAGGAGGCTGCTTTATTTTTTTGGCGGGCATAAGGTGCTACGGAACCGCTTCATTATTGATCCAGCAGCAAATACCAGTAAATCGCAGTTTCATTGGTTTGCGGATGCAGTCCTTTATACAGGAAATGATCGAATCCGCCGATGACAAATCCGCATCGCTCATACAACTTGCAGGCAGTCACGTTAATGTTCTGCGTCTCCAGCATCAGGCCCGGCAGGTCGCCGGCTTTGGCCCAGTGTTTGGCTTGCTCGATCAGCTGCCGGCCGATGCCGGACTTTCTGTAAGAGTTGTCTACCTTTATGTACTCGATATAGGCATAGTTGTTCCAGTTCCTTTTCAGCACAAGCTGGCCTGCCGCCTGTTTTCCCGCAAACGCCAGATAGATCACTTTATCAGGATTGTCAATGTAGTCAGAGTGGGAACCGGCAGTCAGCTCCTCGTCATCATAGCTTTTGGTATATGCAGCCACCTTTTGGACAGTATAGCGGATTTGCTGATTTTCGGTATGCAAAACAAGAATGGAATCAACGGTAAAGCTGCCGCTCAGGAGGATCCCCTGATCTAAATCTTCCTCTTTCAGTTCCCTGATGGTAATGTCCACAGCTGGTACTCCTTCCTTTTACGGACCCGGCCCGTCACAAATTAAGAATTATGAAGCTTACGGTACTCCAATGGCGTTAGTCCGGTGATTTTTTTGAATACGGCATGAAAAGAATCGGTATCACGGTAGCCGGCTGCTTCGGCAATCAGGTGGATCTTGAGACTGGTAGAGCGCAGCAGCTCACAGCTTTTCTGTACCCGCAAGTTTTGCAGGTAGGAGCCAAAGGTCTGGCCGGTATGCTTGTGGAACATGCGCTGCAGATGTCTGACGCTCCACCCCGAGCTTTCGGATAATTCCTTCAGTGTCAGGGGTTCAGCCAGACGGTTCTCCAGATACCTTAGAATATGTGCGAACTCAGCAGCTCCTTCGGCGCATTTACCAGTCTCCCCGGATTTAGTTCTGTATACCGTAACCACCAGCTGGCTGACAAGTGTGATCAGCATTGTCTCTGAGCCTGTTCCGTCTCCATAGCTTTCGCGGTACAAGTCCAGCAGCAGATTTTCGATTCTCCCGTTATGATCATGGATATGGTAGTAAGCACAGCTGTTAGCGGCAAGTGCGGACAGGTGGGCAAGAATTGGGGGTTCCTGTACAATAACCATCAGCCGCTCCACCATATGGTTATCAAAAAGGCAATTGTAGACGATCAGCCGGTTGCCGGATGCATCGGGCGTAGCCGGACGGAACACATGGGAGACACCGACAGGAAGAACGAAGAGCATGCCTTTTTGCACGGGGATAATCTCGTCTTCAATATGATGGTAACCTCTGCCTTCCGCCACATAACACAGCTCTATAAAATCATGGGCATGAAAAGGGGCATAAAAGCCTTCCGGAACCCGGTTCACCAGCAAATGCAAAGGATTATGCAGTAAACTCTCACTTGTAAACAGCTCGCTCTTGCGCTGCATGATATGCCTCCTGATATGAAAATGGCCTGATCACCAGGCAGTTATGGCCTGAACTCCCGGTAATGTAAGCGATACCGCAGGTATAATTATAAAATAAACACTGCTCTATCGCCATTAAAGGAGGAAACAAAGGGATGCTGAATGTAACGAAGCTCCGCTCGGAGTACAAAGAAAATCCGCTGGGTACCGAAGTGAACGCCCCGAGAATCAGCTGGCAGCTGGTCTCGGATGAACGAAACTGCCGCCAATCCGCCTACAGGATCCAGTTATCCAAGGACGCTGACTTTAAGAGCATTATTTTTGACACCAAAAAAGTGGAGTCCGCCCAGTCTGTGCATGTTGAATTAAAGGGTCTGTACCCGGAAGCACGTACACGGTATTTCTACCGTGTTCAGGTATGGGATCAGAAGGGGCTGGAGTCGGGCTGGCCGGCAGAACCAGCCTATTTTGAAACAGGGCTTTCGGGACCGGAAGCGTGGCAGGCGGAGTGGATTGCTCCTTCAGCAGCATTTTTACCGCAGGAGTCTGACGTGTGCCCGCAGTTTCGTACCTTTGTTCAACTCAATGCACCTGTCGCCCGTGCCAGAATTTACGCAACCGCACTAGGGCTGTATGAGCTGGAGCTGAACGGCAGCAGGGTGGGGGAACATTATTTTACACCCGGCTGGACCAGTTACGGAACACGGCTGCAGTACCAGACTTATGATGTGACAGATTTGCTCCAGCCGGGCAAAAATACGCTCGGCGCGCTGCTCGGCAACGGCTGGTACAAGGGATACCTTGGCTTTAAGCAGGAAAAAAACATTTACGGTACGCACCGGGCGCTGCTGGTAGAGCTGCATATCTGGTATGAGGATGGCCGGGAGGAAGTCATTGGTTCAGGTCCGGACTGGCAGGCAGCAGAGAGTGCTGTGCGGATGTCGGAGATTTATATGGGCGAAGATTATGATGCACGTCTTGAGCTGGCATATGACGATTCTTCTACGGACAGATGGAATCCCGTTGAAGTGATTAATCATACCAAAGAGATCATTGTCGCCCAGGAAAATGTTCCGGTCACCAAGGTGGAGACGCTTAAGCCAATTGCACTGCTGACCACACCTGAGGGAGATAAGGTGCTGGATATGGGCCAAAATATGGTCGGCTGGCTGGAATTTACGGTCCGGGGAGAAGCGGGGCAGAGGGTGGAGCTTCAGCATGCGGAGATACTCGACCGGGACGGAAATTTTTACCGGGACAATATCCGGGCTGCCAAGCAGATCAATTCTTATACCTTAAAAGGTGGAGAGCCGGAAAGTTATGAACCGCATTTTACGTTCCAGGGCTTCAGGTATGTGAAGCTGACAGGGTTTCCGGAGAGTGCCGTGCCGTCGGATTTCACCGGTGTTGTACTGCATTCCGATATGGAACGTACGGGTGACTTTGAGTGTTCCGACCCGCTGGTTAACCAGCTGCACCATAACATTCTGTGGGGGCAAAAGGGAAATTTCCTGGATGTGCCGACCGACTGTCCGCAGCGGGATGAGCGGCTGGGGTGGACCGGGGATGCCCAGATGTTCGTCCGTACCGCCTCTTATCTGATGAATACGGGGCCGTTCTTTACCAAGTGGCTGCGGGATCTGAAAGCTGACCAGCTGCCGGGAGGCGGTATTCCTTTTTATATCCCGAGCCTGCAGGAGGCATTCTCGGAAGGCTGGGGAGACACCAGCCATTCCTCGGCAGCCTGGGGGGATGCGGCCACGATAGTGCCTTGGACTGTCTATGAAATGTATGGTGACACCAGACTGCTTGCCGAGCAGTATGACAGCATGAAGAAGTGGGTTGCCTATATTTACGGGGAAGGCAGCGATCCGTATCTCTGGAATACAGGCTTTCATTTCGGTGACTGGCTGGGCCTGGATGCCAAGCCGGACAGCTATGTCGGGGCAACGGACAGGGATTATGTCGCCACCGCCTTTTATGCTTATTCCGTGGAACTGACGCATAAGGCGGCTGTAGCGCTTGGCCGGCATGAAGATGCCGCTTATTATCTGGATCTGCACAGAAAGATACGGGCTGCCTACCAGAGTGAATTCATAACGCCTTCGGGCAGATTGGCAGTGCCTACCCAGACTGCTCAGGTATTGGCGCTGCGGTTCGGTCTCGTAGAAGGTGCTGCAAAAGACCGCGCGGTACAAAAACTGATCCGTCTGCTGGCTGAAGCGGGGGACCATCTGACCACAGGATTCGTCGGAACGCCTTATCTGAATCCGGTGCTCAGCGAAAACAGACAGAACGAGCTGGCTTACAAGCTGCTGTTCCAGCAGGATTATCCTTCATGGCTGTACCAGGTAACCAAGGGGGCAACCACAGTCTGGGAACATTGGGATGGCATCAAGGAGGACGGCAGCTTCTGGAGTGCAGATATGAACTCATTCAATCACTATGCGTATGGTGCAATCGGGGAGTGGCTGTACAGGTATGTTGCCGGCATCGGCACAGACGAGGGGGAGCCGGGCTTCAAAATGATCCGGATCAAGCCGCATCCGGGTACCGGTCTGGAGTATGTGAAGGCAGGCGTCGAAACGATGTACGGCCGCGTATCTTCTTCATGGACGCGTACAGCGGACGGCGGAATGGAGATCAGTGTCACTATTCCGGCAAATACGCGTGCAGTTGTGACTCTTCTTGGAGCGCTGGCGGAAAGGGTGCTTGAGAACGGTGCGCCTGCCGAGCAGGCAAAAGGCATTGAAGAGCTGAAAAATGTTGCTGAGGGTGCAGAGATCACACTGGGTTCAGGAGACTACAAATTCACCTATTAATGTATAAAGGCAGTGATTTCCTGTTAAGGGGAACCACTGCCTTTTGTTGTCTTAGGTAATCTGGCTTAACCCGGCAGGCCAATGAAGCAGAAGCGGATGACATCCACGATCCCGTGCCCCAGCATGGCGGAGGTAATGTCCCGCTTTTTTTGCAAGGCGGCAAATGGCAAGCCAAACAGGACAGCAAGCATAATCGTGGGGATGAGCCCGCCAATGATCCCGCCGTGAATAAAATAGTCCGGAGTATGGATCAGCACATGCGGGATAATCATCATGAACCAGACGGTGAAATGTTGAGCTCTGGTTTCGATTCTGCCGTTCAGAGAAGACAGGCAAAGGGCGTTGAATAATGCCCGCATAGCAATCTCTTCATAAATGGCCGGACTTAGCGCCACCTGGAAATAAGTTAGCTTGACCGTGAATTCCCCTAAGTCGCTCATGAACATCAGGTTGAGTATCCCCAGCAGAATACCGGCGGCAACCCCGATTAGCAGGCTTACGGCAACCGATATTTTGCTCTTTTTGTTCAGGAAGACCAGACTGCCCTCTCTGTATTTGTTGAATGTGCTGAAAATAGCCAACGATGATAATAAGGTAATGATACTTGTACTTGCCAGGGTGAACAAAGAGTAATTGATATAAGCCGCTGCGACAGCTGCAGCTAAGAGAATTGAGAGCAGGATTTGCCGCATTGGCGGCAGCTTGTGTTTTATAAGGAGCAGTAGACTGATGAGTATAGTCCACACTTCCATTAGAAGCCACATTCTGCCTGTTGGCGGATTATTGCTGTTGATTAAAAAATTCGCCAGAAAAAGCAGGAAAAACATAAAAAACATAATCCAAACCGGCTTTAAATTACCCCTGGTGGTCACCTTTTCAATCCCCTTCCATATACGAGCAAATATGTATGACAATTGAAACAGCATACCACTGTTTATCCCAGTGTGAAGTTAATTACCTCACTTCCTTAACAGTAGCGGGAATGTCCGGATAGCACTGTCAAAAGGTCCGGATATCGGCCAAAAAAACTTTTATGATATAAATGCTTCCACAATTTTGCACAATGGAGGGAATGTATGTTTAACATGAAAAGATCCAGGCTTTTGGTTGTATTGCTGGTACTGGCACTTACAGTCATGCAGTTTCCGGGCGGTACAGAAGTCGTCGCAGCAGCACAAAGCTATGAAGCGGAGTCAGCAGTATTAACAGGCGGGGCAGCAGCAGCTTCAGACCATACCGGCTACAGCGGGAGCGGCTTCGCAGGAGGATTTACAGACAGCAACAAAGGGAATGCTGCTGCTGGTTTCAATGTACGCGTTTCCTCATCCGGCAGCTACACGGCAGCGCTAAGGTATGCCAACGGCACCGGGTCCGCGAAGACTTTAAGCCTGTACATTAACGGAGTGAAGCTGAAACAAATTTCGCTTGCCGCAACATCGGACTGGAATACCTGGGCTACAGCAGTTGAGACCGTAACATTGAACTCCGGCAGCAACATTCTACTTTATAAATTTGATACGACGGACAGCGGTAACGTAAATTTGGACAAACTGACGCTGGATATATCACCGGGGACCAATCTGGCTTTGAACAAACCTTTGACTGCAAGCAGTTCCGTCTCCGGTTTTCCTGCGGCAAATGCCGTTGACGGTAATGTATCAACTTATTATGAAGGTGCAGCCAACAGCTATCCCAACACATTAACGGCCGATCTGGGAAGTATACAAAGTGTTGGTAAGGTTATAATTAAGCTTCCGGCCTCCTGGGGGACAAGAACACAGACGCTGTCAATCCTGGGCAGCACGGACAACACGGCATACAGCACCCTTGCACCTTCGCAGACGTATTCTTTTAATCCTGTTTCAGGCAATTCGGTTCAGGTTTCTTTTGGGACAGCTTCTGCCAGATATGTAAAAGTGAGCTTCACAGCCAACAGCGGTGCAACCGGAGGCCAGGCAGCAGAATTTGAAGTGTACGGCAGCGGCACAGTTACGCCTACAGCGGCACCATCACCAACTGTTTCCCCAACAGCTGCACCTACACCTGCACCAACTGCCACAACTACGCCTGTACCTACAGCCACAACAGTGCCGACCGCGACCCCTACACCAGCTCCGTCCGCTGGAACGTACGGTGCAGTCATGCCTTATGATACTTTTGAGGCGGAAGATGCCGTTTATACTGGAACGCTTATTGGCCCTTCGGCTGCCGCCGGCGAACTTCCGTCTGAAGCTTCGGGGAGAAAAGCGGTCAGGCTGACCTCAGCGGGGCAATACGTGCAGATTACACTTTCCAAGCCGGCAAAGGGAGTCACCATCCGGTACGCCATTCCCGATAATGCGGCCGGAACGGGGATTGATGCGGCGATCAGCATGTATGTGGGCGGAACGCTGTATAAAGATGTTAACTTAACTTCCAAATACAGCTGGAATTACGGCGAATGGGGGACGGAGGGCGGAGAAATCCGCTGGTCAAATAATCCGAACGCAGCATCCGCCACACCGGCTCATATGTATGACGAAGTCTCTGTTCTGCTGGATAAGACCTATCCGGCCGGAACGGTCATCAGGCTGCAGCGGAATGCCTCTAATCTGAATTTCAGCTCGGCATCCTACGTTGCAGTGGATTTGCTGGAAACGGAAGACGTGCCTGCAGCCTTAACCAAGCCGGCCAATTACGTATCGGTTACTGCCTATGGCGCGGTGGAGAACGATGGGGCAGATGACACCACAGCGTTTAACAACGCGATCAATGAAGTCAAATTCTCCGGAGGTGTATACAAAGGGATATGGATTCCGGCCGGAACCTTCCATTTGAACAACGGCAGCAGAGGTGCGGGATATGACGGCAGCGGAACAAGGCTGTATCTGGACAGCGGCGTATCTGTAAAAGGGGCCGGTATCTGGCATTCCACCCTGTCCGGAAATTATGCGGGCTTCTATCTCAGAGGCGGAAATGTTACGCTGTCTGACTTCAAAATCAGTGCCAATGACATCATCCGGGATGATTATAACGGTGTAACTGCGGTGGAAGGCAACGGCACGAATTCAATCATGAACAATCTCTGGATCGAGCACGGCAAAGTAGGCTTCTGGTTCACCAATGAAACAAACGGTGTCACAGTATCCAATTCCAGAGTCCGGAATGTCTGGGCGGACGGCCTCAACCTCCATAGGGGCACATCCAATTCCACCGTGACTAATAACTCTGTCCGGAACAGCGGTGATGACGGGATGGCCATGTGGTCAGACACCTACCTGAATACCAATAATACGTTCAGCTATAATACCGTACAGCTTCCTACCCTGGCGAACAACATCGCTGTTTATGGCGGCAGGAACAATAAAATCATTGGCAATCTGCTAACAGATACGGTGCGGACAGGCGGCGGGATTTCCTTCGGCACCAATTTCAGCCCGCCCTCAATGACCGGAACCTTGACCATTGAGAATAACAAGCTGCTGCGCACCGGATCCGCCCACCGTGATTACGGCTATCAGATCGGTGCCATTTGGGCCTATTGGCTGAACAATAGCGGCAAGGCCCAGAATCTGGCGGTGACGGTGTCCGGCAATCTGATTCAGGACAGCACATATTCCGGGATCTTTATTGAAGAGCCGTCGCCTGGCGTGGCGATGACCTTCGGTTCCAACAACATCGTGAACAGCGGAACCTATGGTGTGCACATTAGAGGTTCGGCAGCAGGCAGTGCGGTGTTTAACGGCAATACCGTTACAGGAGCACCGTCCGGCAAATTCCTGAATGCTTCTACGGGCTTTACCGTTTCGGGGACGGGAAACAACTGGTAGCCGGTTAGTCACAAGAGGCTGCTCCAAAAGCCATAACTGGCAGTTTGGAGCAGCCTTGTTTTGTGCATATGCGGGTACTTATTTATCGCTATGATTCCGCCGGCTCTTCCGTAAGCCGGCGGTAGCCCATGGGAGGCAGGCCGGTCCAGCGCTTGAACTGCTTGCTGAAATGCGAGACATCACGGTACCCGAGCCGGTGGGCAATCATCTCAACGGTAAGGCTGTTGTCCAGCAGCAGCAGCTTGGCGTGGCGGATGATAAGATCCGACAAGTATTGTCTTGGCGACATCCCGTATATTTGCTGGAAAGCACGGTTGCAGTGATTAGGGCTGTAACCCAGCTGTGCGGCGATGCCTTCAATCCCGCCGCCCCTGCTGCCCGTATCCGCAGCGGTAAAGACGGATTCCTGCAGGAGTCCCTCTATGGCGTTGGCCAAAGCGATGGTGTTATCCGACACGCCAGGAAGCGCGCCCTTGGATACTGCCGCCGTTTCTGCCAGTACCCAGCCGCTAAGTGCAGTGAACAGCTGCAGGGAGGCATTCAGGGTAATCAGCCGGTTCAGCTGTGCATCGCTGGCTTCAGACAGAATCGTTGAGCTGATGAAATGGTCCAGTGCCGAGCGGATTGCGCGCAGCTCAACGGTGTCACCGCTTAGGCAGACCACATCCATCGTCATCAGGGCGCGCCGCAGCGTCAGGTCGTCGATATCAAAATGCAGACAATAATAAGTCAGCTCGCTGCCGGGTTCGGCACCAAGGCTGGAATGCTGCACCCCGGGGCGGATAAATAGGATATCGCCGCTTTCCTGCATAAAAGGCCTGCCGCCGACAATCATCTGCTGGCGGCCCTGCAGAACAATGTTAATCTCAAACATCGGGTGTGTATGTCCAGGATACTGCCAAGCTGCCGAAACCTTCCTCCAGTGGGCAGCAAAAATATGAAAAGCCGCCTGGATATCCGGGGACATCCGGCCGTCAAGGGAATGCAGTATACCGGGTTCATATGACTTCATTGCCATCCTCTTTTACAGGTAGAATTTGTCTTCATTATAGCACAGCCTGTCTCCGGGAATTGATTTGCCCAAATAATTGTCGGCTTTGGGCCTGTTGCCGCTGCCGGTGCAAAGCTAACATAGAACTATGGGCCGGCGGATGCCGGGAATCAGCCTGGAAGGAGTGTTTTTGGATATGCCTCACAATATTTTTTATAACGCACATCACTCGCCGATTGGCGCTTTTGCCAGCTTTACACTCGGATTTAAGGGGGCGGGGGGCGGATTTGATCTGGAAGCCGCCAGGCCGCCGAGACAAAATATATTCATTGGACTGCAGCGTAAAGACGGCACCGGATACGACACCCTGCCGTTCCATACACAGGCGGGAAATGATGAGAGCAAACGCTATGACATTGAGAATCCCGATCCGAAGCAGGAGAAGCCGCACATTTTGTACCCTTTTGCAGACAGCGAGATCGTCCGGGAATTCGCTTTGGCTACAGACAGCTGGTCGGCCGGAGATTTGAATTTCAAGATTTACTCGCCCGTTCAGCCCGTACCGGACCCGGAGACGGCTTCTGACGGTGAATTGAAGAAAGCTCTGCTTCCGGCGCTGCTGGTGGAGCTGACCGTGGACAATACTGCAGGAGAAGCCGTACGGCGGGCATTCTTCGGCTTTGAAGGCAATGATCCGTACAGCGCCATGCGCAGGCTGGATGACAGCTCTGCCGAGCTCACTGGCGTCGGCCAGGGGCGCTTTGTAGCCATAGCAGGGGAACCGGGCAGAATGAGATCTGCGATGCATTTCAAGATCGAGGACATTCTTCAGGCCGAACTGGAAGAGAATTGGACCTTTGGCCTCGGCCGGGTAGGGGCGCTGGTGATGGATGTTCCTCCGGGTGTGAAGGAAACTTACCGCTTTACGGTCAGCTTCCACCGCTCCGGATATGTCACCGCAGGGATTGATGCTTCTTACTACTACAACCGTTACTTCAGCAATATTGAGTCTGTGGCGGAATATGCCCTGTCCAATTTCGAGGTTCTCAAGGAACAGGCGGAGCAGGCTAACGTTATGATTTCGGACAAAAGCCTCAGTGCTGACCAGACATTTATGCTCGCGCATGCCATCCGCAGCTATTACGGTTCAACCCAGCTGCTGGACTACCAGGGCAAGCCTTTCTGGATCGTGAACGAGGGAGAATACCGGATCATGAACACCTTCGACCTTACAGTCGACCAGCTGTTCTACGAACTGCGGATGAATTCCTGGACCGTGCGCAATGAACTGGACATGTTTGTCGACAGGTTCAGCTATGAGGATACTGTACGTTTCCCCGGCGACAAGACCGAATATCCGGGAGGCATCAGCTTCACCCATGACATGGGGGTAGCCAATACGGTATCACGCCCGGGGTATTCTGCATATGAGATGTACGGCATTGACGGCTGCTTCTCCCACATGACCCATGAGCAGCTTGTGAACTGGGTGCTTACCGCAGCGGTATATGTGGAGCATACCGGCGATCAATCCTGGATGGACAGAAATCTCTCTGTCCTGGAAAGCTGCCTGACGAGTATGCTGAACCGTGACCATCCGGACCCGCAGCAGCGCAATGGCGTGATGGGCCTGGACAGCTCCCGTACGATGGGCGGTGCGGAAATTACAACCTATGACAGTCTGGATGTCTCACTGGGGCAGGCCCGTAACAATATCTATCTCGCAGGGAAATGCTGGGCGGCTTATGTGGCCATGGAGAAGATTTTTGCCGGAAGAGGCAGATCGGAACTGGCGGAAACTGCAGGCGTACAAGCAGGGCGCTGTGCAGCGACGATTGTGGCCAGCGTGACGGCAGGAGGTTATATTCCGGCGGTTATCGGGGAGGGGAATGACTCCAAAATCATTCCGGCGATTGAAGGGCTGGTCTTCCCTTATTTCACCGGCTGCAAGGACGCGCTGGAGCGGGACGGACGGTTCGGTGACTATATTGCGGCGCTGGACCGCCATCTGGAAGCCGTGCTGGTGCCGGGAGTCTGCCTGTTCGAAGACGGAGGCTGGAAAATTTCCTCCACCAGCAACAACAGCTGGCTGAGCAAAATTTACCTGTGCCAGTTCATCGCGAGACAAATTCTTGGCAGGGAGTGGGATGAAAGCGGACATGCCGCTGACCGGGCCCATGCAGATTGGCTGACGCATCCGGAGCTGTCCATCTGGAGCTGGAGCGATCAGATCATCTCCGGCGAGATTACCGGCAGCAAGTATTATCCGCGCGGCGTTACAGCGATTTTGTGGCTGGATGAGCAATAATTTATAGTCTTGAGTAACATCGGACAGCATCCGATAAGCTGTTCTTCCGGGATAGGATTTCCGGGGAACAGCTTTTTTATCTATTTGTAAGGGTGTTTTGGCCTGATGAAGATAATGCCTTGATCATTTTAAAATTGACTAAAGTAATCCCGTTGCGGACCACGTTCTGCTCAGTCACTGTACGGAAGCCGTGATGTTCAAAAAAAGGTTTTGCCGTAAGGCTGGCATCCACATCTAACAGGTCAAGGCCCAGCAGCGCTGCTTCGGATTCAAGTACATGCAGGAGAGCGGAGGCGATGCCCTGTCCCTGATAATCCTTATGGGTAAACATCCGGTCTATATGGCCCGCTTCTGTCATATCGGCAAATCCCGCAGTTTCACCGTTGATCTCCGCTACATAAGTAATATTCCTGCTGAGCGACTCCAGCCACAGGTCTTCCCGGGTCTGCTGTTCCTGAAGGGGTGCCCAAGCATTCAGCTGGTCCGGCGTATAGTCCTTTGTGTTGATGGTATGTACCGTCCCGTAGAACAAGGATACGATGTCGTGTATGTCAGACCCCTGAAACTTTCTTATGTTCATAAGAGCTCCCCCTAAATTTTACTGCTTAACAGACACGGATTCATTATACTTATAAAAGGAAAAGCTGTGCAAATATAACACTAAGGGCGGGGAGCAGGTGGAGAAGCAGAAACAGATACATATTTTTGATAAGCAGGCAGCCCGGTATGACAGGAGAAAGGAAGGGACGGAACAAAATCGCTGGCGTCAGCTTCTGGTAAGCCAGGCGAAGGGCGAAGTGCTTGAGCTCGCTGTCGGTGCAGGTGCAAATTTTCCTTTTTATCCACCGGGAGTAAAAGTTACCGCTGCTGATTTTAGCGGGGCCATGCTCGAAAAAGCGAGACGGTCAGCCCAGCGGCATGGGATTCAGGCCAGCTTTGTAACGGCTGATATTGAAGAGCTGAATTTTCCCGATCATGCATTTGATACGATTGTTTCCACGCTGTCCTTTTGCAGTTATGATCATCCGCTGCAGGTGCTGAACAAAGTTAAACGCTGGTGTAAACCAAATGGGCAAATCCTGCTTATGGAGCATGGGATCAGTTCAAACCCGGCCGTTTCTGCTCTTCAAAAAGCACTGAATCCTTTATTACACCGTGTCTATGGATGTCATTATACAAGAGATATGTTAGAGCTCATCCGAGAGTCGGGTCTTGAGATGGTTAAAGTGGAAAGCTACTGGCTGAATATGGTGCATCTCATATGGGCCCGTCCGCGGCAGGTGCAGCCGCCGGACCAGGAAGCATCATCCTAAGTATTGTTACATGAAGAAGCGGAGCCGCCGGCTCCGCTTCTTTGGATAGTGCTGCATATTTTCATGGTGATCCTGATTGATGTCAGGCTTACAGCCACTTCAATGCCCACTGCTCCACATGACCCAGTGCTTCTCCAAGCTCACGGCCTTTGCCGGTCAGGGAATATTCAGTTCTTACCGGACGCTCCGGGATGACGGCACGGCTGAGCAGACCGCATTCTTCAAGCTCCTTCAGCCGCTCATTAAGCATGCGTTTACTGAGGTCCGGTATGATGGCATGCAGCTCACTGAAGCGCTTGGGGCCTTCCATCAGCACATGAAGGATGAGATTCACCCACTTTTTTCCGATAATATGAAAGGCATGTTCGACTTTGGCCAGCAGCGGCTTAACATCCTGGTTCATAATCTGCTCATCCCCGCGTAGTTATTATAAATATCCTCCTTACTATAACATAGTGTAAACTTCGTGAAAATAATAACTTTTTGTAATTGTCGAAATGAGGTTGACGAATGGATTTTACAGTCGTATGATTTGTTATGTAAAAGTTTGCGGGTAATTTTAAGTAACCTCATAAAGAATAGATAATTACGGGAGGAATGAAAGTGGAATCATCAACATTTGTGCTCTTTGGAGCTACCGGGGACTTGGCGAAACGCAAGATTTACCCCGCTTTATATAACCTGTTTGCAGATGGCAAGCTTTCCGGTCCTCTCTCCGTCATTGGTCTCGGAAGAAGAGAGATTACGAACGAAAAGTTCCAGTCCCAGGTGCTGGACTCGCTGCGTACCTTTTCCCGCCGGCCTGTAGCAGATTCGGCTGAGCTGCAGAACTTTCTGCTGTCTTTTGAATATAGCATGCTTGATGTCGGCCATGAGGAGGATTACGTGAAGCTGCTGGCGCATGTGCGCACACGTGAGGAGCAGCTGGGCATTCCGGAGAACCGGATGTTCTATTTATCGGTCGGCCCTGAATTTTTTGGTCAGATTGCCGGCAATATTAATGCAAGCGGGCTTGGTGACACCAAGGGCTGGAAACGCCTGATTATTGAAAAACCGTTCGGACGGGATCTGCAGTCGGCGCGGGAGCTCAATGACAGCCTTAGTGCCGCTTTTAAGGAAGAAGAGATTTTCCGGATCGACCACTTCCTGGGCAAACCGATGGTACAGAATCTGGAAGTGCTGAAGTATTCCAACCCGGTGCTGAGAGCGTTGTGGCAAAACCGTTATATCGCCAACGTGCAGATTACTGCCGCTGAAACAGTAGGCGTGGAGGAACGTGCCGGTTATTATGACAAGTCAGGCGCACTGCGCGATATGTTCCAGAATCATATGCTGCAGCTGCTCATGATGATGGCTATGCAGCTTCCGAAGGGAAGTACACCTGAAGATGTGCGCAGCAAGAAACGCCATGTGATCTCCTCGGTGCGTCCTCTGCTGAAGGAAGAGGTGGCACAGCATGTCGTCCGCGGACAATATGCTGCTGGTGAGATCAAAGGCGCTCCGGCACGAGCTTACATTGACGAACCGGGTATAGAGGCTTCATCGCAAAATGAAACTTATATCGCTGCACGTCTCTTAATCGATGATCCGATGTGGGAAGATGTGCCGTTCTATATCCGTACAGGCAAACGGATGAAAGAGAAATCAACGCGTATCGTTATAGAGTTCAAAGAACCGTTTAATGATTTCCATAACAAGAACAGAGGAAAGCTGAATCTGGATCCGAATCTTCTGGTCATTGAAATCGGTCCGGGGGAAGGGATTTCCCTGCAGCTTAACACCAAAAATCCGCGCCAGCACGGAGAACTTGAGCCAGTCAGCATTAAGCATGACTCGGGCAATCCGGACAAGCCGGAAGCTTACGAGAATTTGATTTACGATGCTATGCTCGGGGATGCCACCTTCTTTGCCCACTGGGATGAAGTGGAACTGTCCTGGCAGTGGGTTCAGCCTATTATCGAAGCGACAGAAGAAGGCACACTCCCGCTTCATACTTATGCTTCCGGTTCCTATGGACCCGCCGCAGCGGACGATCTGCTGGGTGAAGACCACTGGTGGCTGGATGAACAGGCGGACACAGAGGAAGCTGATGAGACTACTCCAGAGGCCATCCGGCCCGGCGCTTAACTATTTTTAATGAAGAATAAATAAGGAATAATGGAGGGATTACCAATGAAAGTCGGATTAATCGGATTGGGTAAAATGGGCTTTAACCTGGGCCAGAACCTGCTGGAGCATGGACATGAGATCGTAGCGTATGACGTAAATGCAGCTGCAGTGGAAGAGCTGGGGGCCAAGGGAGCAGCCGGTGCGGCAAGTCTTGCTGAACTGGTAAATAAGCTGGAGTCTCCGCGGATTGCCTGGATTATGGTTCCGCATCAGTTCGTGGATTCCGTCATTGCCGAGCTTACACCGCTGCTGTCCAAGGGAGATATCATTATTGAAGCAGGCAATTCCCACTACAAGGAATCTGTCCGCCGCCATGATGAGCTGAGCAAAGAGGGGATTTACTTCCTGGATGCAGGAACCTCCGGAGGTATGGAAGGCGCACGCAACGGAGCCTGTTATATGATCGGCGGGGACGAAGAGGCCTGGGCGGTTGCCGAGCCGCTGTTCCGCGATACTTCAGTGGAGAACGGATACTTGTATGCAGGGAAATCCGGCAGCGGACATTTTCTGAAAATGGTCCATAACGGGATTGAGTACGGCATGATGGCCGCGATCGGGGAGGGCTTCGAGGTACTGGAGAAAAGCGGATATGACTTCAACTTTGAAGAAGTAGCCCGCGTATGGAATAACGGTTCCGTAATCCGTTCATGGCTGATGGAGCTGGTGGAGCGCGCCTTTTCCAAGGATGCCAAGCTGGATGAGATCAAAGGGATAATGCACTCCTCGGGTGAGGGCAAGTGGACACTGGAAACGGCGTTTGACCTGCAGGCTGCCACTCCGGTTATTGCCATGGCCCTGCTGATGCGCTACCGGTCGCTGGAAACCGATACCTTTACAGGTAAGGTCGTTGCTGCACTGCGTAATGAATTCGGCGGACATGCTGTGGAGACTAAATAAGTTCTTTCTATATTATATAAAAAGACAGCAGGCTTCTTTATTCTCTGCATGGGGAATGTGAAGCCTGCTGTTTTTTGCGTTAGCCGGATAAGATTGGAGGTTCCCCGAAACGGTGCCCTGTTGTACTATATAGAGATAACTCCGACAACTAGAGGAAATGGTGATTTCAAATATGGTCAACTTATTGGAAGTGTTAAAAAAGGAAGTTGTACCTGCCGAGGGCTGCACGGAACCGATAGCTGTCGCTTATGCGGTCTCCCTGGCCGCCGAGCTGGTGCAGGAAGAAATCACATCGATTAAGCTGCTGCTGAGCGGCAACATTATTAAAAACGCGATGGGCGTAGGCATCCCCGGCACCGGACAGACCGGCCTGCCGATTGCGGCTGCGCTGGGGGCCGTCATTCAGCGTTCATATAAGAAGCTGGAAATCCTGTCCGGGATGTCCCCGGAAGAGCTCGCGCAGGCGAACTCGATGATCGAGCGGAAGCTGCTTGAGGTTGAACTGAAAGAAACGCCGGAGAAGCTGTACATTGAAGCCATCGTACGGGGAAAGAATCACACAGCTGCCGCAATTATTGCCAAAGAACATACCCAGGTTGCCTCCTTGGCCAAGGATGGAGTTCAGCTGGAACTGCCGCAGGGGACGGTGAATTGCGGAGAATCTGAAGAGTCCGGACCTGAAGCATATGCGGTGTCACTGGACGGGATTTTCGATTTTGTGCAGTCTGTTGATTACAATAGTCTTCGTTTCCTGCTGGATGGTGCCGTGATGAATAAGGCGATCTCTGACGAGGGCTTGCGTGGTGATTACGGGCTGCAGGTCGGCAAAAAGATGAGCCAGCAATCAGCTGTGAACCTGTTTGGAGGCGACGTGGCCAATAAAGTCATCGCCGCAACGGCAGCTGCTTCTGACGCGCGGATGGATGGCAGTGCAATGCCGGTAATGACGACGGCGGGCAGCGGCAACCAGGGGATCGCCTGCACCCTGCCGGTAATAGCACTTGCCGAACTCATGGGCAAGAATGAGGAACAGCTGGCCCGGGCGCTGGCTCTTAGCAACCTGATTACCGTCCATATCAAGCATTATATCGGGCGCCTGTCACCGCTATGCGGGTCGGGGATTGCCGGCGGAGTCGGGGCGAACAGCGGAATTATTTATTTAATGGGCGGCAGCCTGGATCAGATTAAACATGGTATCCAGAATACAATAGCCTCCCTGTCGGGAATGATTTGCGACGGCGCCAAATCCACCTGTGCCTTAAAGATATCTACAGCTACCAATGCCGCCATCCAGGCCGCTACGCTGGCCATGAATAATATTTCTCCTACTGTTAATGACGGCGTGATTTTTGAGGAGGTGGAGGAGACCATCCAGAACATGGAGCGCCTGGTTCAGGAGGGGCTTGCCGCTACCGATACAACCATCCTTAATATTATGCTGTCTAAGGGGACGGGGATATAGGAGAGTAGGAAGTGTTTACCCTCGAGGTGGGGGAATGTGGTCGGTTTTTCGCATACATTGGTTCGGATACCCTCGGGGTGGCAGAATGTGTTCGGATTTACGCATACATTGTGCTTTTTTACTCTGTGTAGAAAATAGCAGAGGCAGAAACACCTTTAATTTCGGCTCAAATGGCCAAATGCTCGAAATGAGGGGTAAAAGTACCTTTGATTTCGGCTCAAATGGCCAAATGCTCGAAATGAGAGGTAAAAGTACCTTTGATTTCGGCTCAAATAGCCAAATGCTCGAAATGAGAGGTAAAGGTACCTCAGCTTCTGGCTTGGAAGAGCAGATGACCTGGATGCAAGGCGCCAATTCCTTTGATTTGCAGAAAATAAACAGAGCAGTGAACTCCCTTAAAGAGAATCACTGCTCTGTTCGCTGTCTATGCGCCTTTAAATGCAGACTTTACAATCCCATTCCGCTGTCTATTCGGCCCAATTTGTACAATTAATAAATAACCTCTACATTCGCCTCGTCCAGCCGCTTGAGCCAGGCATCCGCCGGCTTGCGGTCGGTAATCAGCACATCAATTCTGTTTAGTTCCACCAGCTTGGTGAAGGCCGTTTTGTCAAATTTGGTATGATCGGCGAGCAGCACCACTTTTTCAGCCTGGCGGAGCATATGTTTTTTTAGCTCACATTCCGGTTCGTTGGAATCGGTAATTCCCCGTTCCATATCAATCCCCTTGCAGCTGATCACGGCAGTATCCACATTATAACGCTGAATTGTATCATGGGCGACCGGCCCGACGAGTGAGAGCGAACGGTGGCGCAGCGAACCTCCTGAGGAAATGATGTTTAGCCCCGAGCTTGCAAACTCATGCAAAATATTGATGGAGTTCGTAATCACCGTCAGATTATTTTTATTCCCGAGAAGCTTCAGAAATTCAAAAGCAGTAGAACTGGGGTCCACCATCAGCGTGTCTCCATCGTTCACAAGATCCAGCGTTTTCAGGGCAATGTTGCGTTTGATATCGGTATTCAGGGCATTCCGGGTTACAAAGGGAAGATCTTCGTTAGTATGCCTGTTCAGCATCGCTCCCCCGTAAGTGCGGCTCAGGATGCCGTCCTTCTCCAGCTTCTCCAGATCCCTGCGGATCGTTTCTTCCGTCACTTCGAACATCCGGCTTAAGTCGGAGACCAGCACCCGTTTATCCTGATGGACGAGATCTATAATTCTTTTGCGTCTTTCGGCTGCCAGCATTGTAATCACCTTTCCGTGGGCTTATAGCCTATAATATAGACCTAAAGATCTGTGTTGTGCAACAAAAATAGAGAAAAACCACATGGTTTTATTCATTTCAAGGGTGAAAACCTGCGTGAAACAAACATTAAACAAATAAAAACAACACTATTTATATTTTATTTGTTGACAACAAAGATTATTGGGGATACGATGAGGATGTTGATTCCCCTTTGAAAGCGTATGCTTTTTAGAGGAGTACCGGAGCCGGTCAGCTGCGATATACTCAGAGGCCAGCCTGAGGTACCGCAGCAGGATTGAACTGAGCTTACAGAGGCGAGCAATGAAGTACAAGTGAAGCAAGTCCATTTTTTAAAATGCCCGGGAGGCTGGTCAATCAATGAGTACTCATGTCTATTATGTTCCATCTATCAACATTATGGGAAAAGGCTGTCTGAAGGAAATCGGCCCTTACATTCAGGAGCTGAACCTGAAGAAGCCGCTGGTGGTTACCGACAAGTTTCTGATGAAGAGCGGTATTGCCGGCAAGCTGCTCGCTGTATTGGATGAAGCGGGAATTGAGTATGCAGTATATGATGAAGTTAAACCGAACCCGACTTGTAAAAATGTGCATGACGGCGTAGATTTTCTGCAGGCGAACGGTTGTGATTCACTGATTTCCATCGGCGGAGGTTCACCGCAGGATACGGCCAAGGCCATCGGTATCGTTGCCACTAACGGAGGCCATATTGCCGATTACGAAGGTGTCCACAAATCCAAGCACAAATCGCTGCCGATTGTTGCGGTCAACACCACTGCAGGAACCTCAAGTGAAGTTACCATTAACTATGTAATTACGGATGAGGAACGCAAAGTCAAGATGGTCATGGTCGACAAGAACAGCATTGCCGCCATCTCCGTGAATGACCCTGAACTTATGGTCGACAAGCCGGCTGATTTGACCGCGGCGACCGGAATGGACGCACTGACCCATGCGATTGAAGCGCTGGTAACACCAGGGGCTTATCCGGTGACGGATGCGACTGCACTGGCTGCAGTGGAGCTGATTTTTGCCAATCTGGCCCGCACCGTGAAGAACGGTCATGATATTGAAGCACGTGAACAAATGGTCTACGCGATCTTCCTCGGGGGTCTCGCCTTTAACAATGCCGGACTCGGTTATGTACATGCGATGGCGCATCAGCTTGGCGGTGTGTACGATCTGCCGCACGGCGTCTGCAATGCGATGCTGCTCCCTTATGTGGAGGAAGAGAATGCGAAATATGTTCCGGAGAAATTCAGAAGCATTGCCAAAGCAATCGGTCTGCAAGTGGACGGCAAAAGCGACAAGGAATGCGCAGATTTTGTTATTGAATCCATCAAAGCCTTGTCCAAGGAAGTTGGCATTCCGGCCAAATTATCCGAGCTTGGCGTTAATGAAGTGGATCTTGACCTGCTTGCCGAAAATGCCATGAAGGATGCCTGCGCTCCGGGTAATCCGTTCATTCCGACCAAGGAAGAAGTTATTGCCTTGTTCCGCAAGATTCTCTAGAACAACCTGTATATAAGGAGATTCCCTATGAACAATCATATTGCCGTGGATATCGGTGCCTCCAGCGGGCGGCTGGTACTCGGAAGAATACAGCAGGGGACTCTCCTGCTTGAAGAGATTCACCGCTTCAGCAATGCCTTCGCCGAACGTGACGGCAGCTGCTTCTGGGATGTTGACTATTTATTTGATGAAATTATAACAGGCCTGCAAAAGGCCAAAGCCGCCGGTATAACCTCCTGCACACTCGGGATCGATACCTGGGCGGTAGATTATGTGCTCCTGGATGACGCGGGGCAGCGCATCCAGGAGGTGTATGCTTACCGTGACCGGAGAACAGACGGGATGATGGAAGAAGTGGCCAAACGGATTTCTCCTGAAGACGTGTACGCCAAGACAGGCATTCAACAGCTTACCTTTAATACGTTATACCAGCTGTATGCCCATGATTCTTCAGAGCTTGCCCGTGCTGACAAAATTCTGATGGTGCCCGATTATCTCTACTACAGATTAAGCGGCGTTATGATTAACGAGGTTACCAATGCGTCTACAATGCAGCTGCTCAATCTCGACAGCCGTGAATTTGATGAAGACCTGCTACAACTTCTTCAGCTGAAGAGAGAACAGTTCGCAGCCCTGACTGAACCGGGGCAGTCGCTTGGCATGATCAGTGAACCGCTTGTACAGAAGTACAATCTTCCGGAATGTGAGCTGATCTGCGCGGCAACACATGATACTGCTTCTGCTGTACTCGGTGTTCCTGTGGAGAAGGGACGCAGCTCCGCCTACATCAGCAGCGGAACATGGTCGCTGCTGGGCGCAGAGCTTGACCGGCCGATTAATGACCGCAGAGCCATGGAAGCCAATTATACCAATGAATGGGGCGCCTACGGCACTTACCGGTTCCTCAAGAATATTATGGGCCTATGGCTGATCCAGGAGGTCCGCCGACTGGACGGCGGGCGGTACAGCTTCGCCGAGCTGGCGGAAATGGCAGGGGAAGCGGAAGGTTTCCGCAGCCTGATTCCCTGTAATCACCCGCGTTTTCTGAATCCGGATCATATGATTGAAGAGATCCGGGCGGCCTGCAGGGAGAGCGGCCAGCCTGTGCCGGCATCACCCGGTGAGATTGCCCGCTGTATCTTTGACAGCCTGGCGCTGAATTACCGCAGTGAGCTTGAAGAGCTGGAGCAGCTTACTGGGAACGCGGCAGAGGTCCTGCAGATCGTCGGCGGGGGCGCCAATAATGCACTGCTCTGCCAGCTTACGGCAGACATCATTCAGCGGGAAGTGCTTGCCGGACCTACGGAAGCGACGGCACTCGGCAATATTGCCGTCCAGCTGATCCACAGCCGTGAAGTGGCGGATATTCATGAAGCCAGAGAACTCATTGGCACATCCTTCGAAATTAAATCGTACTTGCCGCGTCCGGTGCCGCAGTTGGAAGAGCTGCTGGCACGCTGGAACAGGCTTCATGCTGCTGCGGCAGTCAGCGAGTGAATTTATATAAGTTATTGAACTTATGCATACACAACTTTTAGGAGGTTACATCATGGACCAGAACATCATTAACAGCTATAACGAAGCCAAGAAACTGTATGAAGCACACGGCATCAATGTGGACGAAGTGCTGAAGAAGCTGGCGCAAATCAAAATTTCCCTGCACTGCTGGCAGGGGGACGATGTTCAGGGCTTTTTGTTCAAAGACAAAGAGCTGAGCGGGGGGATTGCCGTAACAGGAAGTTACCCGGGACGTGCCGGTACACCGGATGAACTGCGCCAGGACCTGGAAAAAGCGTTGTCGCTGATTCCCGGCAAACACAAAGTCAATCTGCATGCAATCTATGCTGACACGGATGAGCAGGTCGATCTGGATGAGCTGGAGCCGCGTCACTTTGCGAACTGGGTAGACTGGGCCAAGGAACAGGGGCTGGGGCTGGATTTCAACCCGACCTGCTTCTCCCACCCCAAAGCCGCCGACGGCTTCACCTTGAGCCATGCGGACGAAGAAATCCGCAGCTTCTGGATCAAGCACTGCAAAGCCTCCCGCAAAATCGCCGAATCCTTCGGCCGCGAGCTGGGACAGCCGTGTGTGACCAACTTCTGGGTGCCGGACGGATACAAGGATACGCCAGTTGACCGTTTGGCTCCGCGTGCGCGCCTCCGGGATGCGCTGGATGAAGTATTCAGCGAAGAAATTGATCCGCAGTATAACATTGATGCAGTGGAAAGCAAGCTGTTCGGTATCGGATCGGAAAGCTATGTTGTGGGTTCGCATGAATTCTACATGGGCTACGGCTTAACACGCGGCAAAGCGATCTGCCTGGATGCCGGACATTTCCATCCGACCGAAGTGATCTCGAACAAGCTGTCTTCGATCCTGATGTTCAGCGAGCAGCTGCTGCTTCATGTCAGCAGGCCGGTCCGCTGGGACAGTGACCACGTCGTAACCATGGATGACGAGCTGCTGGAGATCGCCCGTGAGCTGGTCCGCGGAGATCTGCTGCCGCGTACGAACATCGGACTGGATTTCTTCGACGGAAGCATCAATCATGTTGCTGCATGGGTAATCGGAACACGCAACACCATCAAGGCGCTGCTGCGCGCGATGCTGGAGCCGATTGACGAGCTCAAGAAGGTGGAGCTGGAAGGTGATTACACTTCCCGTCTGGCACTGGTGGAAGAGTTCAAATCCTACCCGTTCGGTGCAGTCTGGGATTACTATTGTGCTACACAGAATACCCCGGTACGTGAACAATGGCTGGCTGAAGTGAAAAGCTATGAGCGCGAAGTATTATCTGCAAGAGCATAAACGATCAGAGCGCATAATAAAGGAGAGAATGATATGAGTACATCCGTCATCGAAACCAAGGGATATATCGCAAGCATTGAAGCGCCTTTTATCCAGGAAATGTCCGAAATTACCCATCATATGTGGTCCCTCGGCTGGGATGAGCTGAACGGCGGCAATATCAGCTATCTGCTGGAAGAGGAAGAAGTAGCCAAATATATCAACATCCGTGAACCGCAGCGCACGATTAACCTTACGTTTCCGGTAACCGAGCTTGCCGGCAAATACTTTATTGTAACGGGGTCCGGCAAATATTTCAGAAATGTGATCAAGGATCCGGAAGCGAATCTCGGTGTGCTGCGTGTCAGTGCCAGCGGCGAAAGTGTTGAAGTGCTCTGGGGCCTGCGTAATCACGCAGTACCTACAAGCGAGCTAGCTTCCCATTTCATGAGCCACATCGAGCGCCTGAAGGTAGACCCTTCCCACCGCATCGTTCTCCACACCCATGCTACGAATGTCATTGCCATGACGTTCACCCATGATCTGGATGAGCTGAAGTTTACCAAGACGTTATGGGAAATGTGTACTGAATGCCTCGTTGTATTCCCTGACGGAGTGGGCGTTATTCCCTGGATGGTTCCAGGCAGCAGCGACATCGGCCGCGCTACCGCTGACAAGATGAAGGATTACCGTGTGGTTGTCTGGCCGCAGCACGGGATTTTTGTTACCGGTGCGACTATGGACGCTACCTTTGGCCTGGTTGAAACGATTGAAAAAGCAGCTATCGTCTACAATCTGATCGGCGGCAGAGAAATCAAACAGAAGATTACGGACCAGCAGCTCGCAGATTTGGCAGCCGCATTCCGTGTAACGCCTAAGGCGGGTATTCTGGAATTATAAGATATAATTCTATTCATATTCATACAGGCACAGCCGGACAGCTGCAGGATCACTGCGCTGTCTGTTTTTTTATATCCGGAAAAAGTGCCGGAATTGTGCTGATTCCGTAATTTGCTTTTGTCTTTGATTCCCGTCATAATATACTTACTTTAAGTAATTATATTATTTAATGGAGGTTAGACATGAACACCGACAAGTTGTTTGAACCTTTTCGTTCCGGAGGGCTTTCGCTTCAGAACCGGATCGTCATGGCGCCCATGACCCGGGCTTTTTCACCGGGTGGTGTAGCCGGAGATGATGTGGCGGCATATTACCGCAAACGCGCCGAAGGCGGCGTAGGACTGATAGTTACTGAAGGCACGGCGGTAAATCATCCGGCTGCCGTCAGTCACCCGAATATTCCGAATATTTACGGCGAAGCCGCGCTGGCGGGATGGGCCAAGGTCGTAGAAGAAGTTCATGCAGCAGGCGGCAAAATCGTTCCCCAGCTCTGGCATGTCGGCATGGACCGTTCCATTGGCGACTTGCCGAACGCTGAAGCTTTGCCTGTCGGTCCCTCCGGGCTGGACTTGTCTGGCCGGGAGGTAACTGAGCCGATGACGCGGGAGGAGATCCAGGGGATTGTTTCCGCATTTGCCCGGGCAGCAGCGGATGCCAAGATAATCGGTTTTGACGGCATTGAGCTGCACGGTGCGCATGGCTACCTGATCGATCAGTTTTTCTGGGAAAAAACAAATAAGCGTACCGATGAATACGGCGGTGATCTGGAAGCCCGGACAACCTTTGCCGTAGAAATTATCGATGCCTGCCGCCGTGCAGTGGGTCCTGATTTTCCGATCATACTCCGTTTCTCACAGTGGAAGAGCGGAGACTATGCGGCCAAGCTTGCCGGTACACCGGACGAACTGGCGCGTTTTCTGACACCGCTGAGCAACGCCGGAGTTGATATTTTCCACTGCTCAACACGCCGGTTCTGGCTGCCGGAATTCGAAGGCTCAGAGCTGAACCTTGCAGGCTGGACGAAGAAAATCACCGGCAAACCAACCATTACAGTCGGCTCCGTAGGCTTGAACAGTGAATTTGTAAACGCCGTAACCGAAAAGAATGAAGAGGATAATCTGGAGCGTCTGCTGGAGAAGCTGGAGAACGGGGAATTTGATCTGGTAGCCGTGGGCAGGGCGCTGATCAGTGATCCGGCATGGCCTGCAAAGGTGCAAAGCGGCAGAAGGGACGAGATTATTCCGTTTACTTCCGAAGCAACGAAGACGCTGCTGTAAACATAAACAGCTAATTAGAATTAATAAGGACCTCACCCTGCTTCACAAGGTTTTGGTGTGCAAGATCGAAACTGGAGGCAGAGGGGGTCTTTTTGTTACCCTCAATTCATAAACCCGTGAAAGGAAGAACCTTAATGAGTAAGCGGATAGCGGTTACGGGGTTCGGGATTAAAGTGCCGAATGGAGAGGACAGCAATGATCTTTACAGTCATCTGCTAAGCGGCGATTATCATTTTACGGCAGCAAGAGGCTTCACTCCGGACGGGGAAACTTTAATAATCGGGGAGCTTCAGGGCAGTCTGGGGGCTTTGGAGGACAGGCAGTACAGGGCGCTGCCCAGGGTGTCGAAGCTTGCTATCAGCACAAGCCTAGAAGCGCTGGCGATGGCAAATCTGCACCCAGGAGACAGCACAAACAGGACCGGCGTGTTTTTTGGCACAACAATGGGCGGTACGGGGCCGCTGGAAGAAATGATAGCTTTCTCTGACCGTAATAACTTCAGAGACATGCCTGTCTACTGCTGCGGTCTGGTACATTATCACAGTCTGGCTTCCGCGGTATCCAGCCATTTTCAGCTGGGAGGGATTACAAAAACGGTAACCACCGGCTGCACCGCAGGCCTGGAAGCCCTGGAGGATGCTGTGATGTATCTGCAAAACGGCAGGATTAATACGGCTATTGTCGGGGCTGCAGACAGCAGTAACAATAAAGTGACAGTATACGGGTTCGGCAAAATCAGGGCGCTGCCCTTCAATCAGCAGGCAGAACATTCGGGCTCACCCTTTAATAAAAGAAGCAAGGGTTTTATCCTCTCAGAAGGAGCAGCGACGCTGATCCTGGAGACGGAAGAGCATGCCCTTGGCCGGAAGGCCGTCATTTACGGTTACATAGATGCTGTAGCAAGTAATAATGATGCTGTATCGGTGAATGGCCATGACAGCACAGGAAGCAGTATGAAGCGGGCGGTATCGGAGGTTCTTGGCGGCAGAACGCCGGATTACTACAACAGCCAGGCGTTAGGCTATGCGGCGAACGACGCTGTTGAAGAAATCGTATCCCGGGATATCTTCGGACACAGGGTGCCGATTACCTCAATTAAAGGACTGGTCGGCCATCCGTTCAGCGTAAGCGGGCTGGCGCAGATCATTGCGTCACTGCTTGGATTCCGGCATCAGTTCATACCGAAGACGATCCGGACGGACCGTTACGGATATGAGCATCTGCCGCTGGTAACTGAGAATATATATGCCGCCAGCTCCGGAGTGCTGATTACAAGCCATGGATACGGCGGCAATAATGCCTGTGTGTATTTAACCAAATCCTGAATAGGAATTCACAAGTTCAATCTATACAGATATATTTTAACGCAGATAATCAAATGTTTCTGTCCTGATGCAGCATATCCAGCCTTGACCGCCATTTCTTGGCCTCATGCTTTTGATTGCCCAGCTCGTACAGGCCGGCAATCCGCTCGTAGGCATCATATTCTTCAGGATTAAGCAGCAGTACATATTTCAGAACGGCAATAGCGTCTGCGAAACTTCCCCGGGCTGTCAAATACTCAGCGTGCTGATGGGCCAGTGCAGTCAGCTGAATCTCGATTCGCGTCCGCAGATTCTGATTCCAGTCCTGATGCAGATTCCGGAAAATATCACCGTCTATAATCTGCAGGATAGGCTGGAGCAGCCTGCCTTTCTGTTCCGGATCCTCTTCCTCCTGGGCTGAATTCAAATCCTCCAGCAGCTGGAGCAGATCGCAATCCGCCGGCTGCTGAAGGGTAATCTGCTGGTTGTCGCTGTAGACCAGATTTGTGATCTCGTTGTTCAGCAGCTGCTTCAGGTGGGTCAGACAGACCCGCAGCTGGTTTCTTGCTTTGGCCGGGTCCATATCGCTCCACAGCTCTTCACAGAGACGGTCTCTCGGCACCGCCGGGTTAAGCAGCAGATATATAAGCAGCTCCTTGGCGCTTCTTCTTCCCCAGCCGCTGACAACAGGTTCACCATCCAGGATAACCTGAAAGGTTCTGAGCAGGGTGACCTTCAGCCGGATGGCGGGGGGGTCAGTCTCCTGCCCGATACTCACCATCTTGTAGAAATCAGCATGAAGCTCCAGCAGCAGCGGATCGAGAGGAGCAGGGCGGCTCCGTTCGCTATCAAAAAAGACCCTGATTTGCTTGAAGGTCTCCTCCGGCTGGTCATAAAAAACCATGTTAGACGAATTATAAATGGTCATAAATCTGCAGTTCGGGTTAGCCGATGCAATCAGACTGGACAGATAGGGCGGATACATCGGATCCCGTTCCCCCGTCAGCAGCAGGGTCGGGCCAGGATCCTCCTTGAACAGCTCCATAACTTCATTATGTGCTGATGCAAAGAAATCGACCAGTTCGATGTAAACGTCAAAGGTCACTTTTGAAAAAGCCTCATACAGCCTGCTGACCTCCGGCGAATCCTGCGGATAGAGCGTCACATTAGGAATAACGTGATCGGCCAGCGCACGCATAGACTGGTGGGTCATCAGGCTTTTCCTGTAATCCGCATATTTATAGGCCGTTCCGGTTGAATTGAACAGCGGCAGGGACAATAGAACATTAGTGTCAACCTTGTGCGGATATACTTTCCGGAAATAGAGAGCAATAATGCAGCCTGCACCATGAGAGACGAAGTGGAATTTGTCAATCTTCAGGTGGTTCAGCAGGGAGTGCAGATGTTCGACATAAATCCAGGCTAATCTGCCGGTATCTATTTCACCGGTGCTGCTTAATCCGTGTCCCCTGAAATCATACCGGAGGATGTTGTAGTTCTCCCTCATATAAGGGACAATGAGATCCCAGCTTCGGAGATCAAAACCGTACCCGTGAATAAGCACGAGCGTTTCTGTGTTATGCCGGCTGCTGCGGGCAGGTTCATATTCATAATGCAAATTGATGCTGCCGTTCATAAAAAAAGCCATTTTATGTACTCCTCTACGCTGCCATATTACTTTCATTTTAAGCTATTATAGCGAAATAAGTCGGTTTATTATCATAATATGCGGTATTTTGTAGAAATGTGTAACGATAGTGTAACGCTCCCCTGCTAAATTTAAAAATAGCTATATTTACATATGGGAGCTGATCATAGTTTATGAAGATGTTTTTGTGCATTTGTGTCAGAGAATCCAAGTTCGAAATGGTCTATATGCGGATGTACATCCGCCGGTAGGAGGTAAAGTTCAATTGCTTAACATTCCTGTTCTTAATGTGTATATATGTATATTATGATGTTTTAAATCTCCCGTATAGCGTACGGGGCTGAAATTGTGATACACGGCCTTCCCGGATCAGCCGGGAGGGTCTTTTTGTTTACGGATGGATTGGCCGGAGTCATTTATGCTATAATTTTTTATTAGCAAGATGTAAAATTATCTCTCTAAATTTATTAAGCTTCATATAAAGGACGTGGAACAATGACAACGGGGAATAACTCACCGGACTTAAAATCCGGCAAGGGTGGTTCGAAGGATTACGCCAAGTATTTTGATTTTTCGGATGCCAAGGTAATTAGTGAAGAAGAAGGAAAGACTACCTACAGAATTAAAGGCCGTACGGTCCAGATCAATTCTAATCCTGACTATAAAGAGGGCAAGCGCAGAGGCAAACAGGATATTGAAGTGATCAACTTTGAAAATGATGAAACGCTTGGCATCATGGATGATTTCAGGGAGATGAACCGCCACAAGCAGCATTACTACCATATCGCGACTTACGGCTGCCAAATGAATGAACATGATACAGAGACTATGAAAGGCCTGCTGGAGCAGATGGGCTATCTTGCCGCCGAAGACCGCAGGGAAGCGGATATTATTCTGCTGAACACCTGTGCAATCCGTGAAAATGCCGAAGACAAGGTGTTCGGTGAGCTCGGCCATCTAAAGAACCTGAAGCTGGAGAAACCTGGCCTTTTGCTGGGTGTCTGCGGCTGCATGTCACAGGAGGAGGGCGTAGTCAACCGGATTATGTCCAAATACGGCTTTGTCGACATGATCTTTGGAACACACAACATCCACCGTCTGCCGCAGCTTGTCAAAGAAGCGGTATTCAGCAAAGAGCTGGTAGTTGAGGTCTGGTCCAAGGAAGGCGACATCATCGAGAACCTGCCCAAGAAGCGGGAGGGCATGCGCGCCTGGGTAAACATTATGTACGGCTGCGACAAGTTCTGCACGTACTGCATCGTTCCGTTCACACGGGGCAAGGAGCGCAGCCGCCGTCCGGAGGATGTCATTGCCGAGATGCGGGAGCTGGCCCGTCAGGGCTTCAGGGAAGTCACACTGCTGGGGCAGAACGTGAATGCCTACGGCAAGGATTTTACCGATATCGATTATACGTTCGGGGATCTGATGGACGATATGCGGAAGATTGATATTCCGCGCATCCGCTTCATGACCTCACATCCGCGTGATTTTGATGACCGATTGATTGAGGTGCTCGGCAAAGGCGGCAATCTGGCTGAACACATCCATCTGCCGGTTCAATCGGGCAGCACGGCGGTACTGAAGAAGATGAGCCGCAAATATACCCGTGAAGCTTACCTGGAGCTGGTCCGCAAGATCAAAGCCAGTGTGCCGAATGCGGTGTTAACTACCGATATTATCGTCGGCTTCCCGGGCGAAACCGAGGAGCAATTTGAAGATACCCTGTCGCTGGTGCGGGAAGTAGGATATGATATGGCATATACCTTCATTTATTCTCCGCGTGAGGGGACGCCTGCGGCCGGCATGGAGGATAATGTTCCGGCTGAGGTCAAGAGCGCCCGCCTGCAGCGGCTGAACGATCTGATCAAAGAGCAGAGCCGGATCAGCAATGACCGGATGCTCGGTGAACTGGTTGAGGTGCTGGTAGAAGGCGAGAGCAAGAACAATGCCCAGGTACTCTCAGGCCGTTCCAGCGCCAACAAGCTGGTGCATTTCGAAGGTCCGAAGGAACTGATCGGCACTCTGGTGCAGGTAAGAATTACAGATACGAAGACATGGTACATCAAAGGGGACTACGTGGCAGAAGCTGCGGCTGTCCTGTAATTTAATATAAAGAAACGGGGCGATAAACAGTGAGCCAGGAACAACCGCATTTGAACAAGTACGGCATGCCGACCTACAATACCCGAGATCTGATCGTGCGTGAAGATATTATGGGCAAAGCGAAAGAGCTTGCCTCACTTATTTCGACCAGTGAAGAAGTGCGGCATTTTCAGCAGGCCGAGCTCAAAATCCAGAATCATGAACGGGTACAAGGGCTGATCAGCCAGATCAAGAAGAAGCAGAAGGAGATTGTGGCCTTCGAAAGCTTCGGCAATAAAGATATGGTAGCCAAGATTGAACGCGAAATAGAAGTGCTCCAGGATGAAATCGACGGCATCCCTGTCGTCAATGAATTCCAGCAAAGCCAGAGCGATATCAATTATTTGCTGCAGCTTGTGATTTCCGTGATCAGAGACACCGTTTCGGAAAAAATCAATGTGGAAGCCGGCACGGATTCACCTCCCTCCACATGCGGCGATTGATCTATAAGCTACGTACGGAAAATTAATGCTGCTGCAAAGGATGATCTATATTGAGCGACAATACGGAACAAACCTATAATCCACGAAAGTACCGTACACCGGACGGCGTTCCGGCTGACATTGTAATGTTTACCCTGACCAAACGCGAGCGGAAGACCGTCACCAAGACCCTTCCGCTGCGCGAATTGAAAGTAATGCTGATCCGGCGTAAAAAGTGGCCCTGTGCAGGCATGTGGGCCCTGCCGGGCGGCTTCTGCCAGGAAGATGAATCCATCTATGATGCCGCGACACGCGAGCTGAAGGAAGAGACCGGTGTGGACGGGGGACATCTGGAGTACCTTGGCGTCTACAGTACACCCGGACGTGATCCGCGCGGCTGGATTATCAGCCATGCTTTTTTCGCACTGGTGGAGGAATGGATGCTGGAGCAGAGACAAGCCTCCGATGATGCCGGCGAAGTCGGCCTGTTCACGCTGCAGGAAGCGCTGGAGGAGCTGGAGCTGGCTTTTGACCACCGCGATATTATTAAGGACGCTTACCTGCGGATTCAGCAGCAGATGCTGCAGACGACCATTGCCAGGCAGTTTCTGCCGAACCATTTTACGCTGAGTGAGCTGTACCAGGTAATCCAGACGGTGGTGCCTGAGTTCAAGGAGCCGAATTTCATCCGCAAAATTACGTCAACACGCAGCCGGCAGGGCATTCTGAAGGAAGTCAGGGATGAAGCGGGCAACCCGCTCAGCTCCAACCAGTACTCCCAGCGTCCGGCCCAGCTCTATATGTTCACAGACCACGAGCCATTATTATCGATTTATACCTAAACCAATATTGGAGGCGGTACGATGCGCGCGCTTGTCGTGATAGATTTCACTAATGATTTTATTGACGGTAGTCTGCCGGTAGGTCAGCCTGGTATTGATATTGCACCCCGGGTAAGTCAGTTAACTGAACAATTTGTGAAAAATGGCGATTTTGTCGTCATGGCCGTGGATATGCATGAAGCGGACGATCCTTACCATCCGGAGACGAAGCTGTTTCCGCCGCATAATCTGCGGGGCAGCAAGGGAAGAGAGCTTTACGGAGAGTTAAAGGCGGTCTATGAAGACAACAAGGACGCTATTTACTGGATGGACAAAACGCGGTACAGCGCTTTTAGCGGAACGGATCTGGAACTCAAGCTGCGTGGGCGCGGGATTACCGAGCTGCATCTGATCGGCGTGTGTACGGATATATGTGTGCTGCATACAGCTGTTGATGCATATAACCGGGGATTTGACATCATCATACATGAAGACGCAGTTGCCAGTTTTAACCCGGATGGGCATAAGTGGGCTCTCGGACATTTCCAGGGCAGCATTGGCGCCAGAATCGTCAGCGCGGAAGTATAAAAAGCACAGCATCTGAAGATAAGCTGCAAAGCGGTTAGGAGATGAGAGGATTGAGGAGAGAACTTGCTCTACATACAGATAAATATCAGATCAACATGATGTATGCCCATTGGGTGAACGGCAGCCACAAACGCAAAGCCGTATTCGAGGGCTACTTCCGCAAGCTCCCGTTCGGTAACGGATTTGCCGTGTTCGCAGGTCTGGAGCGGATTGCCAGATACATCAGGGATCTGCGCTTCACAGAAGAGGATATCCGTTACCTGTCGGAGCAGGAAGAGAATTATGCGCCTGCCTTTCTGGAGGAGCTGCTGCAGTTCCATTTCCAGGGGAATATCCATTCCATGAAAGAAGGGGCGCTGGTATTCCCGGACGAGCCGCTGATCCGTGTGGAAGGGACGATCATGGAAGCGCAGCTTGTAGAGACGGCTATCCTGAATTTCATGAACTATCAGACGCTGATCGCCACCAAGGCTTCACGCATCAAGCAGGTGGCGCCTAACGATACGTTGCTGGAGTTTGGTACACGCCGTGCCCAGGAAGCGGATGCTGCTGTATGGGGCGCCCGTGCCGCCTACATCGGCGGATTTCATGCCACCTCCAATATGCTTGCCGGCAGAATGTTCGGCATACCGACGAAGGGAACCCATGCCCATTCCTGGGTGCAGAGCTTTCCAAGCGAACAGGAAGCTTTTGATGCTTATGCCAAAGTAATGCCGGACGGTGTTACCCTGCTGGTGGATACCTTCGATACGCTGCGCAGCGGTGTGCCGCATGCGATCAACACCGCCAAGATGCTGGAGGCTCAGGGCAAGCGCATGAATGCTATCCGGCTCGACAGCGGTGACCTGGCTTACCTGTCCCGGCAGGCCCGCAAAATGCTCGACGAAGCAGGCCTGGATTATGTCAAGATTGTTGCGTCCAATGATCTTGATGAGAATACGATTATGAACCTCAAGTCCCAGGATGCGGCTATCGACACCTGGGGTGTCGGCACCCAGCTGATTACAGCTTCCGACCAGCCCTCCCTTGGCGGAGTATACAAGCTGGTGGAGATCGAGTCGCCTACAGGCGAGATGATCCCGACCATCAAAATCTCCTCCAACCCGGAAAAGGTATCCACACCGGGCAAAAAAGATGTGTTCCGGATTGTCGGAACGAACGGCAAGGCACTGGCTGATTACATCAGCTTCCCGGACGAAGAGAAGCCGCGTAACGGGGCACGCCTGAAGCTGTTCAATCCGCTGCATCCGTATATGAAAAAGCATGTGGACCGTTACGAAGCGCTGCCGATGCTGGAGCCTATCTATATCAATGGCTTCCAGGTGTATAAGCTGCCGGAACTGGATGAGATCCGCCGGTATCATGAAGAGCAGCTCGACCTGTTCTGGCCCGAGTATCTGCGCAAGCTGAACCCTGAGGTCTACCGCGTCAATCTTAGCGAAAAGGTCTGGGATCTGAAGCAGAAGCTGATCACAGAGCATTTGCAGCAGGATCTGGAGCAGGAGTAATAAGGTTATATAGCCGTCCCGGGAGGGGCGGCTTTTTTCTGTTGATTTATTGGTTCAGGTTTTATTGGAATAAAGATTGACATGAATCAACTGGAATAATATATTAAAAATAATCATATATGGATATTTCTCATAGAGTAGTAACTTAAGATATTTGAAGGAGAGTGGGCTATTATGGGTAAGCAAGGCAAGCGTTCGCTCGGCTGGAAAAGCTCTATACTGACAGGCCTGGCATTGCTGCTATTGCCGGCAGGCTCTGTGTTTGCGGCTGTGAACAAACCGTTTCCGCAGCACACGGTGTATACCAGCGGTACAATTAAACCGAATCATGTCACACAGAGCAGTATGGACAATGCGGTGAAGACGAAATGGAATAACTGGAAATCAGCGTACTTGAAGCCGGCGGGTACCGGCAAATACTATGTGAAATATAATTCTGACGGTGAGACGGTCTCGGAAGCCCATGGTTATGGCATGCTGTTCACAGTGCTGATGGCCGGCTATGACAGCAGTGCACAGACCTATTTTGACGGACTCTATAATTATTACACTGCCCATCCAAGCTCGATTAATCCTTATCTGATGTCCTGGAAACAGAACAGCAGCTTTGAAAATGTTGAGGGCCAGGATTCTGCAACGGACGGGGATATGGACATTGCTTATTCGCTTCTGCTGGCACACAAGCAGTGGGGAAGCAGCGGAACCGTTAACTATCTCCAGGCGGCAGGGCGCATTATCAACGCAATTATGGATCATGACATTAATCAGAGCACCTGGACCATCCGGCTGGGGGATTGGGCGAGCAGCGGGTCCTACAATACGGCAACCCGACCGTCTGATTTCATGCTGAATCATTTAAAGGCATTTCAGGCTGCAACCGGTGATACCCGCTGGAAGAATGTCACTGACAAAACGTACACCATTATTAACAGTCTGCATACCGGATACAGTGCGGCTACCGGGCTGCTTCCTGATTTTGTGGTATACTCCGGGGGCGTCTACAAGCCTGCTGCAGCCGGTTTTCTCGAGGATGACAATGACGGGAATTACAATTATAATTCCTGCCGCACACCCTGGAGGATAGCTACCGATTATCTGATTTCAGGAGATAGCCGGGCACTGGCGCAGCTGAACCAGCTGAACAGCTGGATCAAGACCAAGACTTCCAGTACTCCCGGAAATATTAAAGACGGCTACAAGCTTAATGGAACGACGTTTGGAAGCTATAACAGCGGGGCGTTTTATGCGCCCTTCGGCGTAAGTGCAATGACTTCTTCTGTGAACCAGAGCTGGCTGAACGCGGTATGGAGCCATACGGCAGGCAGTGCAGCTGAAGATTACTATGAGGATAGCATCAAGCTATTTTCGATGATTGTGATGTCCGGTAACTGGTGGACGTACGCTTAACACAACAACACCTCAAAAGAGCCGCCCGTTACGGGCAGGCTCTTTTGGTTGCGGTTAAACGTAATTTAAGCCTGCTGCCCTTTGGCATAGTCCAGCCCCAGCTGATGAGCCTTCTGTAGCAGCATCTCATAATGTTCCGCAGGAGAATCAAGTGTTTCGTACAAGAACTCAACCTTGGAATCCGTAACTCCGCAGTAATCCGCAATTCCAACATTAAACAGGTGAGAAATCATGGTATCATAGTTACGTTTTTTCATCTGTTCTTCGGAAACGCCCGCCAGACCGATCCACAGGACATGCTGATGGGGGAGCTTGTTCGAACCGTACGCAAAACCGTTGTTCCATACACGGTCAATATAACCTTTCAGCATGGCCGGCACATTCCACCACCAAACCGGAAAAACAAAGGCTAGCGCGTCATGCTCCTTCATTCGTCTTATTTCCGTTTCCACTTCGGGGGAAAAGGACTGCTCTGCAGCCGACATGTCAGGCTCATCTGCCTCTCTAAGGACAGGATCAAAGCCAATTCCGTGAAGATCCAAAATTTCATAATCATGGCCCGCTCCGGCAAGACCTTGTACAAAATGTTCAGCAGCCTTAAAGGTCAGCGAATCTTTTCTGGGATGCGATACAACAACTAAAATTTTCATAAGTATAGGCTCACTACCTTTCTAAACAGCTCTATTGTAGCCATGACCCGTGGCTGATGCTATTATAAACAGTACCAAAATATTCTGAAAGTAGGCACTTTCAAGTGCTGTAGGCTAATTTGTATCCTTAGGAACATGGGCCACCGCGAGTGCCAACGGCCCCAGTGTACTCGAAAAACCGAGTACAATGGGCCACCGCGAGTGCCAGCGGCCCCAATGTACTCGAAAAACCGAGTGCAATGGGCCTCCGCGAGTACCAGCGGCCCCAATGTACTCGAAAAACCGAGTACAATGGGCCACCGCGAGTGCCAGCGGCCCCAATGTACTCGAAAAACCGAGTACAACGGGCCACCGCGAGTGCCAGCGGCCCCAATGTACTCGAAAATCCGAGTACAATGGGCCTCCGCGAGTACCAGCGGCCCCAATGTACTCGAAAAACCGAGTACAATGGGCCACCAACGAGTGCCAGCGGCCCCCATGTACTCGAAAAAACGAGTACAATGGGCCACCGCGAGTGCCAGCGGCCCCCATGTACTCGAAAAACCGAGTACAATGGGCCACCGAGAGTGCCAGCGGCCCCAATGTACTCGAAAATCCGAGTACAATGGGCCACCGTGAATACCAGCGGCCCCCATGTACTCGAAAAACCGAGTACAATGGGCCACCGCGAGTGCCAGCGGCTCCAATGTACTCGAAAAACCGAGTACAATGGGCCACCACGAGTGCCAGCGGCCTCAATGTACTCGAAAAACCGAGTACAATGGGCCACCGCGAGTGCCAACGGCCCCAATGTACTCGAAAAACCGAGTACAATGGGCCATCACGAGTGCCAGCAGCCCCAATGTACTCGAAAACCGAGTACATTGGTCCACCGCGAGTGCCAGCGGCCTCAATATACTCGAAAAAACGAGTACAATGGGCCACCGCGAGTGCCAGCAGCCCCAATATACTCGAAAAACCGAGTACAATGGGCCACCGCGAGTGTCAGCGGCCCCAATGTACTCGAAAATCCGAGTGCAATGGGCCACCGCGAGTGCAGCGTGAAGTTCCCCGGTTAACTATCCCGGAAACCGGCCTGAATAACGGCAGAAGTGAAACGGAGGAACAGGTAATGACTGAAGAACGGCAGAATAGCGGACAAAAACAGTATAAGGTTGGAGTAGAAGCAGCGTTAGAAGTAATGGGCGGGAAATGGAAGCCTTTAATCATCTATCATTTAATGACAGGACGCAAACGGACGTCTGAGCTTAGGCGCTTAATACCGGGTATCACCCAGAAAATGCTGACCACCCAATTGAGAAGTCTGGAAAAGGATGAAATTGTTGAACGAAAGGCTTATACAGAAATTCCCCCTAGGGTGGAGTACGGATTAACTTCCTACGGCTGGGGGTTAAAGCCCGCACTGGACCTGTTATGCTACTGGGGTGAGGATCACCTGGACAAGGTTTATGGCGACAAATTTAAGGTGCTGGAAGAGTTTTAGCGTAACAGGCCCCGGGAGGATTCCCGGGGTTGTTTTTGTGTGGCCGGCCATTCTTGTAAGCGCTTAGTCCGTAGGATTTGAGAAACTGTATGCAGACGCCCAACTGTGATTTTTATCATGATTTCTGTGATAAATTTAACATCTTAATTTTTAATTTTACTGCTAAATTAAAGTTGACATTGAATCCACATGTACCTTGGGAAAACACAGGATTACACACAATTTTCACATATTGCAGCTTTTATGGCAGATTATCTTCTATCAGGTTAACACCGCACTGTCGCGTATAAAGAGATCAATGAAATTCCATAAATAATTGTGATTCCCAAAGCGTGGAAAATGCAAGATATGTCACTTCGCGACTTGCAAAATCAAGTTACAATCGTTGAAAAAGTCAAAAGGATGTTATTCTACTTGACACTCAGGAAGGGGTTATGTCGGTGATACAATTACCGAAAGTCAACAGTCTCGGCTTTTTTGAGATTCGCCTGGAATCCATTGGAGGCCTGGGGGCGAATCTGGCCGGTAAAATGCTTGCGGAAGCAGGCGTGGTCGGCGCTGGCCTGAATGGCGTCAGCTTTTCGTCTTACGGCTCTGAGAAAAAGGGCTCCCCGGTCAAGGCGCATATCCGGTTCTGCGATCTGAATACGCATATCCGGGATACCTCGCCGGTCGAACGCCCCCATGTTGTTGGCGTGTTCCATGAAGCGCTGGCAAAAACCGTCAATGTAATCAGCGGAATCAGTGAAGACAGCACCGTTCTTGTGAACTCGGCCAGGACGCCGGAAGAACTCAAAGAACTGCTGAAGATGAAAGCAGGAACAATTGCCGTAATTGATGCTACCAGCATTGCGCTCAAGGAGAAGAACCGGGTAAATATGGCCATGCTTGGCGCGCTGTTCCGGCTATGCCCATTCCTCGATACCGAAACCATGAAAGGCGTCATCGAGAAATCCCTGGGCAAAAAATACCCGCAGGCTGTACAATCCGCCATCACCACCTTCGAGCGCGGCTACAATGAAGTGAAATTTCTGCATTTCGAGCTTGCTGAAGGCGACAGCATGCCGGAATATGTCCGTTCGGATATCTCGGCACTGGGCTATGAGACCCAGCCGATGGGCGGTGCCATCACCAATCCGGGCAACAGCTTCCTGAAGAATCTGAGCATTTCCCGTTCCGGAATGGTTCCGGCTTTTGAGATTGAATCCTGCATCAACTGTGCACAGTGCGATACCGTGTGTCCTGATCAGTGCTTTGTCTGGGAGGAGCGGCTGGACCGCAAAGGCCGTTCACAGATGTTCCTGCTCGGTATCGATTACCAGTACTGTAAAGGCTGCCTGAAATGTGTCGGTGCCTGCCCTACCTCAGCATTGTCTTTTCAGCGTGAAAGTGAAGGGTATGCAGACAGCCATACCGTACATCACAAGTTTGATCTGGTATCCCAGCTATAATCTCAGGAAGAAAGGTGGAATGAACAGTGGCTATCGATTATGAAAAAGAAGTAGGCTCCGCCAAGGTGGAGCAGAAATTTCTATATGAATCAGGTAACGAAATGGCGGCCTATGCCGCCCACCAGATCAACTATCATGTAATGGGTTATTTCCCGATTTCGCCTTCAACGGAGGTTGCCCAGTTCCTCGATACCATGAAAGCAAGCGGACAGCATGATATCATGCTGATTCCTTCAGACGGCGAGCACAGCTCTGCAGGGATTTGCTACGGCGCCTCCACTGCAGGCGGACGTGTATTTAACGCTACCAGCGCCCAAGGCTATATGTTCATGCTGGAGCAGCTGCCTGTACAAGCAGGTACGCGGATGCCTATGGTCATGAATTTGGTCTGCCGTTCAATCTCGGGTCCGCTGAACATTCACGGGGACCATTCGGATCTGTACTTTGCCCTGAATACAGGCTGGCCGATCCTGATGTGCCGTGATCCGCAGTCCGTCTATGACATGAACCTGATGGCGCTGAAGCTGGCTGAGCATGCCAAGGTGCGCCTTCCGGTCATGGTTGCCTCCGACGGCTATTTTACATCCCACCAGAAGCGCCGGGTGCAGGCTTTTGCCCACCGCGAAGATGTACACAAGTTTGTAGGCGAACAGCCGCCTGCCGGCTTCACCGATACGCTTGACCGCAACAATCCGGTTACTGTAGGTCCATACATGAACGAGCCGGACTATATCAACAACCGCTATCAGCAGTCCGTGGCAATGTACAATGCCGGTGAAGTTTTTGAAGAGATCGCCCAGGAATTTGCCGAACTGACCGGACGTCACTACAAGATGATCGAAGAGTACCGGATGGAGGATGCAGAAGTAGCTGTATTCCTGATGAATTCTGCTTCCGAAATTATCAAGGATGTTGTTGACCAGCTCCGTCTGCAGGGGATCAAAGCCGGTGCCATCTCACCGAACATGATCCGTCCTTTCCCGCAGAAGCAGATTGCTGAAGCATTGAAGAACGTGAAGGCCATCACCGTCGGTGACCGTGCGGATTCCGTAGGCGGACATGGCGGCAATATGGTCAATGAAATCAAGGCAGCGCTGTTCACTTACGGCAACACAACAACCAAGGTCATCAGCCGGATATACGGCCTCGGCGGCAAGGATTTCTTTGCTGAGGACGGACATCATTTCTTCCAGCTGGCGATGGATGCTGTAGCGGCCGACCGTGTAGAGGTTCCGTTTGATTACTATGGCCATAACCCCGGCTTGCCTGATAAAGCGCCGCAGCGCCTGCTCAAGCCAATGGATTTTGATTCCCTCAAGACCGGGCTGATCACCGTGAAGCAGGATGAAGAGACCGGAAAGCTGAGCGTAAGGGTACCGCCGGTCCGCAGTCTGATGAAGAAGCCTAGACGCCTGTCTCCGGGTCATGGCGCCTGTCCGGGCTGTGGTATTTTCTCGGGACTTGAGCTGTTCTTCAAAGGTATAGAGGGGGATATCGTAGCGCTGTATCACACGGGATGTGCGATGGTTACAACGACCGGTTATCCGTATTCGTCACATAAATCAACCTTTATCCATAACCTCTTCCAGAACGGGGCAGCTACCTTATCCGGCGTCGTAGAGATGTTCTGGGAACGCAAACGCCGCGGCGAGCTTGACGGACTGGGGCTGAAGGAAGACTTTACGTTCGTTATGGTTACCGGTGACGGCGGGATGGATATCGGTATGGGTCCGGCCATCGGCGCGGCACTCCGCGGACACAAAATGATTATCGTAGAGTATGATAATGAGGGCTACATGAACACAGGTGCACAGCAGTCGTATTCCACACCGCTGGGACACCGTACTTCCACTTCGAGCATCGGCAAGACCCAGCAGGGTAAAGTGACACAGCATAAGGATACCGCCCAGATCATGGCAGCAACCAACATTCCTTATGTCTTCACCGGCTGTGAGGCCTACCCGCAGGATCTGCTCAAAAAAGCAGCCAAAGCCCAGTGGTATGCGCAAAATGAAGGCCTGGTATACGGTAAAATCCTGATCGCCTGTCCGTTGAACTGGATGAGTGAAGATAAGGACGGCACTGACATTGTGTCGCTGGCCGTAGAATCCTGCTTCTTCCCGCTCTATGAGGTGGAGCAAGGCACGACTACAATTACGTATAATCCGGAAGACAAGGACAAACGTGTTGAAGTCTCCGCCTGGCTGAAGACGATGGGCAAAACCCGCCATCTGCTGAAGCCGGAGAACGAGGCGGCACTGCGCAGCTTTGAGAGCGAAGTACAGCGCCGCTGGAGCCGCCTCAAAGCCAAACATGAGCATCCTGATTTGTAAGTTTTATTAAGCTAGCTGCAATCATTTATCCTGGATAGAACCCGGCAGAGCGCTCTGCCGGGTTCTTCTGTATGCCTGACTCCCACTTCTTCATCCCCTGGTTGATTCACAGGACGCTGCCGCATTATGATAGTTACGATATGGAATTATTCTCTTGAGTGAGTAATAAAAGTTGAAAAGAGGTGGCGTATGCCAAAGGTAAAACGCTGGCAAGAGGGAACATGGACTCATGAGCCGCAATCCTGCACAGTTCAGGGAGATTCCCTGGTCGTTGAGGCAGTAGAAGGAAGCGACTACTGGCAGCAGACCATGTACGGATTTCAGCATGATAACGGTCATGCACTGCTTGCTCCCTGGGCGGCGGAGGAAGGTATTGAAGTCAGCTTTTCACTGGACGGCTTTACAGAGCTGTACGATCAGGCGGGAATGATGCTGTGGCATTCCGAAACAGAGTGGATCAAGGCAGGGATTGAGCTGAATGACGGCGTGCCCCATATCGGTGCGGTAGTGACGGACAAGTATTCGGACTGGTCTTTGTCGCCTGTTCCGGAATGGGCAGGGGAGGTCGTTACCATCCGGGCATCGCGGATGAAAGACGCAGTGATTTTGAGGGCAAGAACCGAATCTCATCCCTGGCGGACGATCCGGGTTGCCCGTTTTCCTTATAGAGAGAATGTACAGGCCGGCCCCCTGGTTTGTGCGCCTACAAGGGCTGGGTTTACGGTTGTTTTTACACGCTGGATTGGGACTGAGCCTGACCTTGACGTGCATACTGACCCTCCGCTGCTGTAACGTGAGGGTGTCTTCAGCTTCGACCTGCATACTTTTATAACTTTCAGCCATCCTATGAATAATTGCATTCCATTGGATGAACTGAAAGGAGTGTAGCAGATGACACGTTATTTAACAGGAATACTAGTGGCCGCGCTGCTTACGGTAACCTTAACCGCTGGAACAGGGCTGCCGCGGCAAGAGAAGGTAGGGAATCTCGCCTACACCTCCATGCACAAGGAGAAGAGTAAATTATCCGACAAAGTAAAGTCGCTGTTTAACGGTATTCTGGGGCATATGGGCAGCCATTCCCACTAATAACGCAGAATAGCCCCCTGTGCTCCTCTTTCCTGCGCCCTTTGCAGGTTAGGGGATATAGGGGGCTATTTGCTGTTTTCTTATCACAGATCAGGACCGCTTGTAAATTTCGCGCATGACATGACGCAGCTCGGGAACAATCAAACGGCTCATGGCAAGCCTAATCGCCCCGGTAGAGCCTGGCATGGAGAATATGGCGGTATTGCCTATAGTACCGGCTATAGCACGGCTGAGAATAGCAGCCGAACCGATATCCTCAGTGTAGCTGAGATAACGGAAAATCTCTCCGAAGCCAGGCATGGACTTGTCGAGCAGGGAGGCTACGGCTTCATAAGTCGTGTCCCGGGGTGCGATACCTGTACCGCCGGTCAGCAGTATGGCTTCTATACCGGAATCTACGGAGCTTTTATAGACCAGCTCGCGGATATCCTCATAATCGTCCTTGACGATCGTACGCCCGCTGACCACATAGCCGGCTTCTTCCAGCATGGAGATAATCAGTGCACCTCCGGTGTCAGTCTCCATGGTTCGGGTGTCGGATACAGTGATTACATGACAAGCCACGGTTTGCGGCGCTTCACTGCGGTGTTCATCAACGGATGACATCGGCATGGCTCCTTTTTATCAATGGTAAGGTAACAATTTCCTCTCCTCATGATAGGTGAAGGGCGGGACAAACACAAGCCAGACCTCCCTGCAGCGGCGTTTGGCTAACGCCGGTTAAGCTGCCTTGCATGGGTTGCCCACTTGTAGTACACTCGCTACCATAACCGTTCAACATAGGAGAGATGAAACTTGGAACAGTCATTACCGGTTTACATATTATCAGGATTTCTGGGCAGCGGTAAAACCACTTTGCTGCAGCATCTGCTGGACTACTGGAAAGGGCAGAACCTTAGACCTGCGGTAGTCATGAATGAGCTTGGCGAGGTTAATCTCGACGGTCTGCTTGTAGAGCAATCTGTGCCTATGGCGGAAATGCTGGGCGGATGCATCTGCTGCACCAGCCGCGGGGATCTCAGCACGGAGCTGATGACGCTGGTGAAGCAGGAATCGCCGGATGTTGTAGTGATTGAAGCTACCGGAGCGGCTAATCCGCTGGAAATTGTGGATGCGGTCACCGAGACTTCCCTCTACCAGCAGATTGAGCTGAAAGGGCTGATCACCGTTGTGGATGCGGCTCATCTTCTGGAGCTGTACCGTTCCCAGCAGGGTGCCACCTACAGGCTGATGCAGGAACAGATCCGCTGCGCTTCCGTGCTCATTCTGAACAAGACCGACCGGGTTACCGAAGCGGAAACAGAAGAAATTACGGCCGTGCTGCGCAAATGGAACGCTTATGCAGAGATAAGACCGGCTGTACGCTGTGAGCTGGATCCCCGGGAGCTGCTTGGCAGTATGGGAACGGTGTACTCTGATTCTCTGGAAGCAGATCATGAAGTGATTCCGGAGGTAGCTGCCGCTGAGGGAAGTGATGGAGCCGGTCAAACCGGGAATATGCATCATACACATGATCATGTAATGGCGTATACCCACTATTTTAAGCGGGCCGTGAACAGTGAGGAGTTTGAGCAGTTTGTCCGGGAGCTGCCGAGGGATGTATACAGGGCTAAAGGAATCGTCACCTTTAACGATACTACCGGCCGTTTTCTGTTTCAATATGCCTACAGGGAAGCTGATTTTATGAAAATTAACCCTCAGGGAGAGGTGCCTGATGTGGCGGTATTTATCGGTGAACACTTCTCGTCCGGCGAGCTTCGCGACCGTCTTTTGCAGCTGGAAAAGCGGCTGTACAGCCGACCCGGCTCAGTGAAAAGAAGTCTATAACCAGAATTCCCCTATCAGCGGCATTGGTTCGTTCCTTTTCTTGCAGGTTAATACATAGGCATACCCTATAAAAATTGCAGGAGGTTTTAGGCTATGACCCGAATTCAATATCAGGAGTGCATCGACGCTTGTATTAAAGCAATGAACGCCTGTAACTATAGTTATGTCTCGAGCCTGAAAGAATATGATTTGGCATCACTGCGGGAGAGCATCCGGCTGGACCGGGAATGCGCAGATATCTGTTCTTTCGCCGTCCAGGCAATGACACGTCAAAGTCCGTTTGTCGTTGAAATTCTCCGCCTGTGTGCTGAGATTTGTGAACGCTGTGCAGAAGAGAGCAGCCGCCATGAGCTCACGCACTGCCACGAATGTATTGAGGCCTGCCGCGGTGCTGCTATGGCCTGCCGTCTGATCAGCGGTGCTGTGGAGGTATACGCGTAACTGTAACAATAACTGTTAACCAGTTATACATAACCAGACCGCCGCAGTGAATTACTGAGGTGATCTGGTTTTTGTTTGTTTTGGAGGATTGTGAAGACCGTTGCAAGAGGGAAAAGGCTAGCCGCCGGCGAATAGTATACTAGAGCTTAGTCTTGATTCCGGATTGAATGCCCGATCAGGGGTTTGTAAGTAAGGGGGATACCAGTGGATGAGGCTTGAAAAGACTGGTGAAGACATGATGTCTTCCGGCGTAACAGCTGCTCCGGTTATTGAACTGTCACAGATCACCAAACGGTATAACAGGCAGCCGGTACTGCAGGAGTTTTCTTTGACAGTAAATCCCGGAATGGCCGTTGCTCTAATTGGCCGCAATGGATCCGGTAAAAGCACGCTGCTCTCCATCCTTGCCGGACTGATAAAACCGACCTCAGGAAGAAGGCTGTGCAGCAGGCCCGGGCTTGTTATCGGCTATGCGCCGGAAGCTTTCCCTTCCTTAAAATTTACACCTGTGCAATATCTGCGCAGTATGGGTGAGATCGGCGGAATGGCGTCTAATCTGCTTGAGCAGAGGGTGACGGAACTGCTGGAAGCTTTTCAACTTAGTCCGTACCGGGACACTTCCATGTACAACTTTTCCAAAGGCATGCTGCAAAAGGTTAACCTAATCCAAAGCCTGATCCGGAAGCCTCAGCTGCTGCTGCTTGATGAACCGATGTCAGGCCTGGATCTTCCTTCACAGCAGACATTGCTTGAAATTCTTCTGGAGTTAAAACAGGGCGGAACAGCTATGGTGTTCTCAGTGCATGAGCCGCTGTGTGTGGAAGCTTTGGCTGACAGTGTCCATGTGCTGCAGCACGGGAGAACGGTAATGAAAATTACAGACCGGGGTAAGCTGCGCGATAAGCCCTCCACATACATAGTATTTACAAGCGGGCGATGGGACACCGATGAAATAACAGCCATGCCCGGCTTCATTTCTTTAGAGGAATGTATTGATGACTCAGGGGCAAAATGTACCGGTTTATCTGTTGAATCGGCCAGTAGTGATGTATATCTCAGATATTTGCTGGACACAGGCTCTTCTATTATTTCAGTAGAACCGAGCAGCGGCTTAAACCGTCTCCGGCAATGGATGGACCCGGTAAAAGCACGGGAGGGTGGATACACATGATGCCGCTCATTGTCTATTTGCTCCGCAGCTACAGCGCTTCTCAGCGGTATTTTGCGCCTATGGCAGGGATATTGATACCAGTGCTGATTCTGTATTCCTATACCCCGAACCCTGTAATGAGCAGCTATGCAGCAACGGCAGTCATCCTGTTTGCGGGCAGCGCCTGGCTGGGGCTTAGCTTTCTGAATCATCAGCCGCCGGTGCAGCGGCAGGTCTCAGCCGTGCATATGCGGAGTGCTGTCAGATATAGTTTCGGGGAGCTGTTGACACTTATCATTTTAACGCTGTCGTTTACACTGATTATTGTCCTGTATCCGTTAGTCACAGGCAGTTTTGACGGTCCGGCAGGCATGAATCAGCTCGTAATGGCTATAACCGGACACTTCCTGTGCGGTCTTCTCGGGGTTGTCATTTCACTGTATCTGCAGGCTTCGTGGATTCCAAAACACAGCTACGCAATAGGGCTGATGATGATTGTAATCATACTCTCCATTGGGGGCGCAGAGGTTGCTTCGTTTGTCCCGGGACTTTTTGTCCAAGTGCTGCTCCCTCCGGTTTCAAGCCTGATGGAGGAAATGATGCATGGGGACAGTCCGGCGGACACGGCCTTTTGGGGCGCTGCGCTGCATGCCTTGATCTACATTTCATTACTGGCCGGAATGTATTTGCTGCGCACCAGCCGGAAGGATTTTAACAAAAGCATGTAATATAAAGAAAAGTAAGGGGAGGAAAGATGAAGGATACACAAGTACCGGAGAGTGAACAATCCAAAGAGTTATTTGCTTATTTCGGTCTGGCCGTTTATTATTGTCAGGCTTTGGAGCAGCAGTTGACGAATCTGCTCCTGCTTACGAAGCTGTCTCAGGGCAAAACCCCTACAGAAGCGGATTTGGCAGATTTGTATCAGCGCAAACTCAGCAATTCACTCGGCCAGCTCATCAAAGAAATCCAGCATCATTTTCCATTCTCGGAGGAAGAGACACAGCAGCTGCAGGCTGTCTGGAAACAGCGCAATCATATTGTCCATGATTATTTCAAGGAACGGATTCAGGAGACCTTTACTCCCGCCGGCAGAGCCCATATGATCCGCGAACTGAAGCGTTTTAAGAACAAAGCCAGAAGCCTTGAAATCAAGCTGCAGAGCTATTGCACGGAAATGTATACAAAGCTCGGACTTGAGGAGGGGACTTATAAATGAATGATTGTATAAAGAAGACCGGGTACTTGAACGCTTCTATAATGGAGAAAAGATCCGCCAGGGCTTTATCGATTATATCGTGAAGAAGCTTTAGCAGTACAAGGATACAATGACCAGAACAAAGACCCTCAAGCAGCCGGATATCCGGCTGAACTGAGGGTCTTTGCGTTTTAGCGGTCTGCGTTAACCGCCAAACTCAGGAATTTGCCTGCGCAAGCTCCAGTAGACCGCATGTCTTAATGACCTCGGGAGCAAAATGCACAGCGGAGGCTCCTGTACACCGGGCCAGATTGGACAAAGCCCTGCTCAGCGGAGGAATCATGTCTGCATCCAGCGCTTCTCCCGGTTCCCACCACCAGCGGGAAATCGTCAGGATTCCGGTTTTCCGGTTCATCACCGGCTCAAACCGGGCCACAAAGCGGTCAGCATACAGCAGCGGAAGCACATAATACCCGTATTCCCGCTGAGCAGCGGGCTTGTACACTTCCCAGCGGTACTGGAAGTTGAACAGCTGAAGAATCAGCTCCCTGTCCCACAGCAGATTATCGAGCGGAGCCAGGGCGGCGGCATAACTGCCCGGTACAGCTTCACCAGCAACCCCTTCGGATAAAACACCTTCCAGTACCGGGGCATCCGTTGTCCTCATGTACAGCGGAAGCTTCACGCCTTCAACCCGTACCTCGCGGATGCTGTCATTCAGCAGCAGGCGCTGCACTGCAGCTGTACGCTCCTTGCTCTTCAGACCGTGTATGCCAAGCCAGCCGTCCCCGGATTTGTTCCACTGCAGCCCGATGCTGCCAATCCGCCGGAGCACATACCAGTCGTGGTGTTGCTCTTCTGTCACATTGGGATCTTCAGATGCCAGCAGCTTCTCCGGCAGCAGCTTCTCCGTTAAATGATAATAGCGGCGGGTATGCACACGGTGATGTACAGTAATTTCTCCCCGGAAGTACATGCTCTCCATGGCTGCCCTGGTTAATCTGGCAGGAGCCCAGGCCCAGTTGATCTTCTCTTTGCCTTCCAGATCGATAGAGGAGAGCGGCCCGCGCACAATCAGCTGTTCACGGATGGTGGCGGCCATCAGATTCAGGGCTTCGTTCTGCTGGTAGCGTTCCGCAGTCAGCTTTCTGCGCCGTGCGAAATAAGGCCAATCCTCTGTGCAGTAAATAGACATGTTCTTGTCCCAGCCGTCGATCAGCAGTCTGTCTTTATAGAGCAGTTCAGAGGCGAGCTCGGGAACGAAGCCGGGGACACGGGCTTGAAGCACCAGCTCATGGTTATGTCCCGCAATGTTCAGCGGATCATACTGAATGCAGCCTGCATGGCGGACAAATTCATAAATACTCTGCTTCCCGGCAGCCAAACCTCCGTTAACCAGCCTCTGGTGGCGCAGCAAAAACAGCCGGGCCTGCTGCTTGCTGATCTGATAGGTAACCAATGCCGCTCACTCCAATCTTATGTATTAGATTCCATTATACGGAACTGATGTTCTGTATACAAGGACAGAAAAAGCCCCCGCCGTTCTAATAACGGCGAAGGGCTTTCAGACTGTAAAATCCTTAAATTTGTTTCATAGACGGCTGAAGTCCGGCAGCCGAAGATCTGGTTGCGGCAGCAGATCCTTCTGCTCCGCCTCCGGCACCAGCGCCAAGCTGCAGCTGATACATCCGGAAGTAACGTCCGCCGAGCGCCATCAGCTCATCGTGGCTTCCCCGCTCTACAATCTGGCCTTTATGCAGGACGAGAATCTGGTCGGCACTGCGGATGGTAGAGAGGCGGTGTGCGATGATAAAGGTAGTCCGGCCCTTTTTGAGGACCTCAAGCGCGTTCTGGATAATGCTCTCTGTTTCGGTATCGATGTTGGATGTCGCTTCATCCAGAATAAGTATCGCCGGATCAAAGGACAATGCCCGGGCAAAAGAGATCAGCTGGCGCTGTCCGGCAGACAGCGTGCTGCCTTTTTCCACAACCGGTTCGTCAAAGCCTTGGGGCAGATGGGCTAGCAGCTTATCCGCACCGACTTCCTTAAGCGCCCGTTCTACACGCTCACGGGAGATCCGTTCATCCCCCAGACTGACGTTGGAAGCGATCGTCCCTGTAAAGAGATATGGATCCTGAAGGACAATCCCCATATGGCTGCGCAGCCACTGCTTCGGAAGCTTGGTAACCTCCTGGCCGTCAATCGTGATGCTGCCGCGCTGCGGATCATAGAACCGGAACAGCAGATTGATAATCGAGCTTTTTCCTGAACCGGTGTGTCCGACAAGTGCGACGGTCTCGCCCGGGCGGGCCTCAAAGGAGATATCGCGCAGGACGAAGTCTTTTTTATAGGCAAAAGATACATCCTTAAAGACCACATTTCCCTTGTAGCGCGGCATGGAACCATCGGTTACCGGCTCACCTGGCTCATCCATAAGGGTAAAGACACGTCCGGCAGATACCATGGAGGTATCCAGGTTCGCCAGCTGGTTAACCATACCGGTAATCGGCTGGAACAGACGGCCCAGTACATCGACGAATGCATACAGTACACCAAGCGACACAAAGGTAGAGCCGTTCATGCTGCCGAAGCCGAAATAACACAGCACGAGCACAAAAGCGACATTCCGCAGAATGTTGACCAGGTTGTGTGAGGTAAAGGCGTTCAGATTGAGCATTTTGTTCTGGTATTTCAGATAGTCATCGTTCAGCTGCTCAAATTCTTCACTGCTTCTCTTCTGGCGGCGGAAAATCCGGATAATGGACATCCCTTGAATCGATTCATTAATAATCGCGTTAATCTCACTCAAGCGTGAACGGATGATCGTGTTGTATTTGGTAGCCACTTTACGGTACAGCACAATCCAGGCAATGATAATCGGAACGATGAACAAGCTGACCAGACCCAGCCGGGCATCCAGCAGGAACAGGGCAACATAGACCCCGATAATGTTAATGATCCCTGTGCTGAAATTAGAGAGTACGGCGATGAACAGATCCTTAACCGCCTCCGTATCATTGGTAACCCGGGACACCACTTTACCTGCCGGCAGATTGTCGAAAAAGTAAACCGGCAGCCGCTGGATATGGGCATACACGTCGGTACGGAGCTTGCGGATCACCTGGTTGGCTGAAGACTGCAGCCAGTAGGTTTTGCCGAATTCTGCCAGAATGGAGATGAACAGAAATACAGCATAGAGCCCGACCAGCTCATAAATGCCTGGAAGCTCCGGCTTGTAAAAGCCATACAGCTCACCCGCCGACAGCTTGGTTGCCGGATAGACGGACTCGGTTTCACCAAATTTGATATGCACCATTCCGTCAGAGAAAGTGCGTTTGCCTTCAGCCTGGGCTACAGGCTCATTAATGAAGTAAAAGCTGCGTCCCACCTGAAGCAGGCGGACCTCCTGGCCCTTGGCCTCACCTTCAGCAAAACGGTCTCCGCGTTTATATAGGGTGTTGTTATATTCAGCGGCATCCTCAGAGGAAGCCGTGGTGACGAAGAAGGGCTTTTCAATCGCCAGCAGGTGATTATCGATCATGTTCTTGGCGATAAAAGGTCCGGCCAGCTCAGCCGCCACTCCGATCGTAAGCAGCAGCAGGGCTGCGATAAAGGTTTTTTTGGCAGTCAGTGCATATTGCAGCAGGCGTTTGCCTGTACTTTGTGTCAAGGTTGACACCTCCTAAAGGTTTGTGCGGAGAAATTATTCGTTTGTAAGGTTATTTTCCACCTGCTGGCGGTCAAACTGCTCGCGGTACCAGCCGTTCATCTGCAGCAGCTCCTCATGGGTTCCGCGTTCGGTAATATGTCCGTTATCCAGCACGACAATGAGATCGGCATGTTCGATGGCAGAGAGGCGGTGCGTAGAGATCAGAGTCGTCTTGCCGGCACGTTCCTTGCGGATATTCTCAATAATCTGTGCTTCGGTGCGTGCATCAACAGCTGACAAAGCATCATCCAGAATCAGAATTTCCGGGTTTGAAATAAACGCTCTGGACAGGGAGACACGCTGCTTCTGGCCGCCGGAGAGGGACACGCCGCGTTCACCGACCATTGTATCCAGACCGTCTGACAGTGTACCAAGATCATTCTGGAAAGCAGCGGCCGTAATGGCCTTCATAATACGTTCATCGCTGGCATTGTCATAACCGAACTGGATATTTTCCCGCACGGATTTGGAGAACAAAATCTGCTCCTGCGGCACATAACCCATCCAGCTGTGCAGCTGATCCAGGGCAATCCGGTCAATCGGAACGCCGGAGATTGTAATCTCCCCGGTACCTGTCGGATATTCATGCAGCAGCTGCTTCAGCAGCGTGGATTTACCGCTGCCGGTCCGTCCGACTACGCCGAGCGTCTGGCCCTTGGAGAGGGAGAAGCTCACTCCGCTTAGATTGTCGATGGTTGATGTCGGATAACGGAAGGTTACATCCTTCAGCTCAATCGTGGACGGCTGGGCCACAGGAGTCGGGTGTGGGTCGTCCTGGACATCAGGCAGGGAATTTAGTGTTTCATCGATCCGTTCAAGGGAAGCCCCGCCGCGCTGCATAATGTTGATCAGCTCACCGATGGCGAACATCGGCCAGACGATCATCCCGAGGTACATATTGAAGGAGACAAGATCCCCCAGGGTAATTTGATTGCGGATCACAAGAAAAATACCGTAAGTAAGCGCAATGATATAACTGAGCCCGACACAGAAGCGGATGGTGGGTTCGAAAAAGGCATCGACGCGTGCGACGGCCATATTTTTGCGGTATACATCTTCGGTGATGTCGGAGAACCGTTTTTCATCCAGACGTTCCTGCACATAAGCACGGATGACCCGGATACCGGATACCGATTCAAGCACCTGGTCGTTCATATCGCCAAAAGCATCCTGAGCCAGGCTGTACCGGTCGTGAATGGCCTTGCCGTAAAAGATCATGGCGATTGCGATCAGCGGCAGCGGCAGCACAGCTGCGAGGGTAAGCTTCCAGCTGACCAGAATACCCATGGCAAGCAGAACAACGGTGAGATAGATGGTGGAGTCGACCAGCGTGAGCATCCCGAAGCCAACAGTCGCTGATACGGAACGGATATCATTTGTAGCTCTTGCCATCAGGTCACCAGTCCGGTTGCGTTCAAAAAAGGACGGAGTCATCGTCATCAGGCGGTCCATAAAGCGCGAACGCAGCAGCCGCTCCACCAGGTTGGAGCCCCCGAATAGTTTGTGCATCCATATGTACGTAATCCAATAAATAATAATCAGAAAGAAAATGATCAGGCCGATGTACATCATAAGGGAACTGACGGTTATAGACCCCTGTACAATATCGTCTATGGCATTGCCGAGCAGACGGGGGGGCAGCAGTTCAAGCACCCCAACTAAAATTAACAAAATTAAGCCTACAGCGTAGCGCTTTTTCTCCCGGCGGAAGAACCAGCCGAGATTGCGGAGAACGGAGAACAAGGGGAATCCCTACCTTTCGATTTGGTTTGGTTGTCGGGCAGTGGCCAGATTACTTGCAGGGTAGCGGAAGCTCTTAACAGCATACAAAAAGGCATACCATCCGGGAGCGGATGATATGCCTGTAATATACAGCGGCTATCATGGTCACGGTGCTAAAGAACAGCACAGTGAACTGGAGAACTTTCAGAACCTGGTCATCAACATGTACGCGTAACACGCATGATGACTCAGATGGTTTCCACTACTTGGGCTGCTTCGGTATTCAGTTGTGGAGTGCTGCCGACAAGATCATAAAATTTCACATCAACTAAATTAAGCACCGAGATCACCCTTTCATTAATTTTGGTAATTACTTGCAACGCTGACTTCTGTTCAGAGTTTATCATCATGACTTAAGAAATGTCAAATGTAATTTTGAATAATTTACGAATTAGCTGTATGATAAAAGACGCCATAGCGGTTTGGATAATCGCCTTTGTTACAGTATGATAAGAAAAATGATAAGAAAAACAGGAGGAGCTGATTAGAATGAAGATGTTAATTACCCCGGAAGCAGCCGCCTGGTTCAAGAGAGAGCTTACGCTGCAGTCCGGAGACCATATCCGGCTGTTTCCCCGTTACAGCTCGGGCGGAGGACTGCATCCCGGTTTTTCGCTGGGCATTGCCACCGAACCGCCGGGCCGGCCGGCGGTGACCGCCGAGCAGGAAGGATTAATTTTTTATATGGAAGAACAGGACCTGTGGTATATGGAAGGCTATAGTCTGTCTATTGTCTATTCCGAGAAGGAAGACGATATCGAATATAACTATGAGCCGCTCCCGGTAAAGGAAGGCTTGCAGAAGTAATACTGCAGGTCAGCGGCTATAACGGCGGAGTATTTCAAAAAACCAAAAAAAGCCCTTGCCGGGAGGCAGGGCTTTTTGGAATTGAAAATAAAGGGGTATAATGTATTAGCTAGTGCGAGCTGCGGAACGGTTCTTCCTCCATGGCGAAATCGAAGTCATCAATGTCGTAGACCTGAACAGGAATTCCCCCTTCGATAATCCGCTGGATCAGCTCGAACTGGTCGGTCAGGACCGGTACCTTCTCCCGCTGGGAAGAGAGCAGCAGCTCGGTTTCGATCGGATCAAACATTTCACCGTATGCAGCAGTATCTACGCTGTTGATTATGGTAATCCGCGCCTGCCCGCCGCCAAGCAGGATGCCGGAGCTCTTCGCCCATGGGACTGCAAGGCAGCGGTTAATCTTCTTGGAATTGAGCGGTTCTTCAAAATAGTCGATCAGCTCGCGGATCTTGGACTTGACATGCTTGTCATCGTCAGGCCGGTTCATCAAAGGTTCATCGCTGTCCCGCAGTTCATACAATTCCATGACGCTGGTGTACGGCACTATATATTCCACAGGGCTTTGCGGTAAAAGAAGCTGGCCGTAAATCGCCATCATAACTGCTTCCGTTACAAATTGTCTAGACATCATTATCCTCCTGAAGTTCGGGTACTGCTATCGTACATATGGACTTAAAAATATAAAAACATTGTGGAGCCCAAATGTCAACAGTACCCAGTCATTCAGGAGAGAGAGGAAGTAACTTTCAGTGAAACAATGGAAATCCTACTTTACTTTTGTCCGTCCATACATGAAATGGATTGTGCTGACCCTGATTATCGGCATGATCAAATTCACCATTCCCCTGACGCTGCCGCTTATTCTGAAATATGTGGTGGATGATCTTCTTGCAAACTCGGTGCTTACCGTTGCGGAGAGAGTCTCCAAGCTGCTGCTTGTCCTTGGCGGCGCCTTGGTGCTGTTCGTAGTGGTCCGAGGACCGGTGGAGTATTTCCGCCAATATTTTGCCCAGCTCATTACAAGCCGCGTACTTTTTGATATGCGCAACAAGCTGTATGGACATCTGCAGCGGTTGTCACTGAGGTATTACCAGAACACCAAGGTTGGTGAGGCCATCTCCAGATTCATCAACGACGTAGAGCAGTCGAAAAATCTGGTGGAAGTCGGGATGATGAACGTTTGGCTGGATATGTTCACGCTTGTGTTTGCACTGGCCTTTATGTTCTACCTGAATCCGGTGCTGGCGCTTGTATCGATTGCCATACTGCCGTTATACGGCATCGCCGTAAATGTGCTTTATAAACGGCTGAAGGTGCTGACCAAGGACCGCTCACAGGCGCTGGCAGCGATCCAGGGCTATCTGCATGAGCGGATTCAGGGGATATCGATTATCCGCAGCTTTACCATGGAACGGGTGGACCAGCGGCAGTTCCAGGACATCAACGGCAAATTCCTCGATAAAGCTATGGCCCAGACCCGCTGGAACGCCGTCACCTTTGCGATTATCAATACACTGACGGATATTGCCCCGCTCCTTGTCATCGGTTACGGCGGCTATCAGGTGATTCACGGTAATTTGTCCCTGGGTACTTTTGTGGCCTTCTTCGGTTATCTCGACCGGATGTATGCGCCGCTGCGCCGTCTGATCAATTCTTCGACCGTTCTGACCCAGGCTTCCGCCTCGCTGGAGCGGGTGATGGAGCTGCTGAATGAACCCTATGATATCGTCGACAGACCAGGTGCGAAACCGCTGGCAAACCCTTCGGGGGCAATCGAGTTCCGGGACGTATGGTTCAAATACAACGATGAGAATGATTGGGTGCTGAAAAATATTAATTTGGGCATTTCACCCGGGCAAACGGTGGCTTTTGTCGGGATGAGCGGGGGCGGCAAGTCTTCGCTGATCAGCCTGATTCCGCGGTTCTATGATATCAGTGAAGGAAGCCTGCTCATGGACGGGCAGGATATCCGGGGCCTGACTCAGGAGAGCCTGCGGCGGACCGTCGGGATGGTGCTGCAGGACAATTTCCTGTTCAGCGGTTCTGTACGTGACAACATCCTGTTCGGTAATCCGGAAGCCAGCGATGCGGAGGTCATTTCGGCAGCCCAGGCAGCCAATGCCCATGATTTCATTATGCAGCTTCCGGACGGCTATGATACTGAAGTCGGCGAACGCGGTGTGAAGCTGTCTGGCGGCCAGAAGCAGCGTGTAGCGATTGCACGGGTATTCCTGAAGGACCCGAAGGTACTGATTCTTGACGAAGCGACATCTGCGCTGGATCTGGAGTCTGAACATTTGATCCAGCAGTCGCTGCAGTCCTTGTCCTCAGAACGCACCACGCTGATCGTAGCCCACCGCTTGTCTACCATCACCCATGCCGATCAGATTGTGGTGCTGGAGAATGGTGAGATTACCGAGCGCGGTACGCATGAAGCGCTTATGGAGCTGGAGGGCAGCTATGCGCGTTTGTTTAATGTGCAGCGGCTGGACGGATAGAATAGATATACTGAAGACAGCCTTTAGGGCTGTCTTTTTTCGATTATTGATAAGAGGTCGAGTGCACAGCGGACTGGGATTATTTGCTGCAGACCTATAGAGTCTAGATGGAATTACTCCATCTAATCCTTTCCTTATTCGTCATTTATAATTTTTAGTTGGAAATTCTCCAGCTATTCTGGCGGATAATAACCTTTAGTGACAAATCTGGCACGTATAAGCGGACTTTTTCCCGCTAGTATTCTGATACCGGTATTTTTCGGAGAATTAAATGGAGAAAATCCGCTTCGCTCGATTTATACACGTTCCCTAAGCCAACTTTCCATAACACGGCAGATAACTTAAACCTAGAAACAACAACAGGCAGTCCCCAAGCTCTTGATTGAGCTTATAGGACTGCCTGTCTTACAGTGATGTGGGACTAGCCTCTGCCAATCACCAGTGAGAGAATACCGGCTGCAATAAGCGGACCTACCGGTACGCCTTTGAAGACGGCCACACCGATGACCGTACCGATCAGAAGTCCGGCGACGACAGTAGGCTGGCTGCCCATGAGCACGGCACCGCGTCCGCCCAGGTAGGCAACCAGAATGCCGATCCCGATCGCGGCGAGCGATTTCCAGTGAAAAAAGGACTGCCAGATGCTTTGCAGCGTGATTTTGCCGCTGGCGAGCGGAGTCATCACGCCGATGGTCAGGATGATGATCCCGATGGTCAATCCGTACTTCTCCAGCCACGGAAAGACCTGCTGCAGCCCGAGTACTCTAAGCAGCAGCAGCGACACCATGGCGATGGTTACCGGTGAGTTATTGCTGACAATACCGAGTGCGGCGAGTGCAAGCAATAGAAGGGAGGTAATATCCATTGTTGTTGGACTCCTGTTCTATGCCAGCCGCTTTGCTGTGATATGATCGGCAATCAGTTTACCGTGACCCCGCCCGGTTTCAATGAACACCTCGTTGGCGTTGCGTCCGGAAGCAATGACTCCTGCGACATACAGTCCGGGAACATTGCTCTCCATAGTGGCAGGATTAAAGGTCGGCTTGTCCAGATCATCGTCCATGGTAACGCCCGCAGATGACAGCAATGTTCTGCTCGGACGGAAGCCGGTCAAGGCGAGGACAAAATCATTATCCAGCTCTGCCGTTTCCCCGCTGTGCCCCGTTACTGTTACTGAACCTGGCGTGATTTCCGTTACACGTGATTCCAGGTGCAGCGTAATCTTTTCTTTGGCGACCATGCTTTCAAAGACCGGACGCACCCACGGCTTGATATTATTGGAGATGCTGGCTCCCCGGTACACCATATCCACTGTTGCGCCAACGCGGATTAGCTCCAGTGCCGCATCTACAGCGGAATTACTTCCCCCGATCACAGTAACCTTCATTCCCGTATAAGGATGCGCTTCACCAAAATAATGCGAAACTTTAGGCAGCTCCTCACCCGGAATACCAATCATGTTAGGCTGGTCAAAATAACCGGTTGAGATCACGACATTAGCTGCTTTGCGGCTTTGGCGTTCTCCGCGTTTGTTAAGTGTATGTACGATAAAGCTTCCGTCTTCGAGACGCTCGACGCTGGTTGCTTCTTCGTATGCGGCAATATCCACTCCGTGATGCTCGGCTGCCCGGCGGTAATAGACAAGTGCTTCATGACGGTATGGCTTCTCATTGGGGGAAGTGAAGGGCACCTCACCAATTTCGAGCAAAGCCGTAGTGCTGAAAAACTGCATATTGGTCGGGTACAGATAGATGGAGTGGACGATAAAGTTTTTTTCGATGATCAGGCTGGACAGCCCTTGACGCTGGCATTCTATAGCGGCAGATAGTCCGCAGGGACCGGCTCCGATAATGATTACATCCTTCATGCTGTTTACAACCTCCTGGGTATGGTTTTTCTCTAATCTAAATCGTACCTCAAATTAAAGGTTTTCGCCAACGGTATTGAAATTTAATGATCTTTGATTGCTTGGGAAAAAAGATTGAAGTATAATTAGATATATATCTAAATTGATGATCGAAAGAAATGCAGTTCAATAAATGATTAGGGGAGTGAACCTATGCAGCTCGAGAAAATTGTGAACTATCATAAAGCATTGGCCGATCCGACAAGGCTGCGTATGCTGCTGCTTTTGTCCCAGGGGGAGATGCACGGACAGGCTTTGGCCGAGAAATTGAGCCTTTCACAGCCTACCGTAACGCATCATGCCGCCAAACTGCGCGAAGCCGCAATGATCAAGGAGCGCAGGGACAAGAATACAGTGTATTTTACGCTGAATCCCGAGTTCATCCAAGCAGGGGCGGATGCCTCGCTAAAATTTATTTTTGCCAAAGGAGCAGAGGAGATGGAGGATTTATCAGCGTCAGACAGCCTGAAGAACTCAGTGCTGCGTAATTTTTTTGCCAAGGACGGCCGGCTGCGCCAGATTCCCGCACAATACAAAAAGAAGCTGATCGCCCTGCAGTATATGGTGGAGCAGCTGGAGCCGGGCAGAGTGTACAGCGAGAAAGAGATTAACGAATTTATCAAACAGTACCATGAGGATTATGCGACGATCCGCCGCGAGTTCATCATGCACCAGTTCATGTACCGCGACAACGACCGGTATGAGCTCAATCCGCCGGAAGTGTGGACACGCTGGGAAGATGTGAAATAATAGGAATGCTTATGCCTGTTCTTGTTACTGCTACTGCCAATAAAACCAGCCGGATTTGTACCCGGCAACCAGGAACAGAACGATCCATCCCCACAGCATCAAAAGTCGGAATGAGCGGGGAATGACCAGATACTCGGAGTACAGCCTGTTCAGGAATTTCATGGATAAGCCCCCTTTCTGTTTATAATAACATACGGGGGCTTCTGTACGGCATTTCGGGAGGATAATATAATCTTACATATCATCTAACAATGAATAAAGTAAGGTATATATCCTTGGACTCAAGTACTCCGACAGTTGCCCTGAAGGGGACCGGAATAAATTCATGGCATATAATGGGTTCATTAAGGGTAATAAACGTTAATTCGGAAATGGAGGGATGATCATGAAAAAATCGATGCTGACGATAAGCTTCACTTTGATGTCTGGCCTGATTCTAGGCGCATGCAGCAGCGAAGGCGCAAATAACACGCCGGAGCCGACAGCGACTGCTGCACCTACAGCTGCAGCCACAGTCCCTGCTGAAGAGGCAACCGCCGCACCGGGGCCTGCTGCCACCCCGGATGAAACAGCCAGCCCGGCAGAAACCGTACCACAGGCTTCCGAACGTCCTGTAACACAGGAGTTTGGCGAACAGGAGGGGGGCGTCCCTGGCCAAGCGGGTACACTTACCCAGGGGAACGGGTATTCACTATATGTATTTGACAGCTTTGCTTTTGATCCGGCAGAGAACAGGCTGTCACTGGCCGAAGACCCGGACTATTATGCGGAGATAGAGCTGCTGCCTGCCGATTATAATCTCGCTGCGCTGAAGCAGCAGGGCCAGACGGAGCTGTCAGCCATGGGAGAGCCGCAGGACTACAGCGGAGAATTGATTGAGCATCCGCTCGGGTTCGCTGAACTTTATTTGCAGGTAAGCGGTGCTGAAGGATCTGCAGATTATGTGGTATGGAAAAATCAGTCCGGCGATGCTTTTCTGTTCCGGATCCATAATCCGGAAGGGGAATCACCAGAATTCGCTAATTGGATCATGGTTTCCCTGGCCTCCCTTGAAACTGAAGGATAATCGATGACCCGTCAGGCCTGCGCCTGGCGGGTTTTGTTGTTTTTTTGAGCAGGCTGAAACATCACTGTTCCGGTTGCAAAAGTTGACTGGAACGGTCCAAAAATATTAAAATATAAGTAGAAATACAATATTTATAATAATTGAATTAGAAAAGCCCAAAATTTAAATGACACATAATGCTCTAATAAATAGGAATATTTTGTGACGGTGGAATACCTGCCTGATTAAATATTTTGAATAATGAATAAACTGGAATTGTAAGCGTTATCTGATATATTCATCGAAAGGAGACTTCCGTATGATATTCAAACGCGCCAAAAAAAATACAACTTCCGATCACATTGCTGTTACCTTGCCGCAGATCAAACAGGCTGTCAGGCAATTTGAAGCAGATATGCCTCCGGCGATTAACCGGACCGCACTGATTCTCGAGGACAAAAGTATCGATGTCAGCCGGCTCAAACGTTATTTGGGCGGAGTTCCCCGTCAGAAGTTCTATATGTCCCGGGAAACCTTTGAGATTTTTGAAGAATCTGACAAGCTGGTGCCCTATTATCTTGATCTGGTGCAATCTGCTGTGGACAATTATATCAGTGATACCGGCAAGCTGCCGCTGATTGAGGATGCTTACCTGCCTGAGGTGCATTACCGCCTGCTGCACAGTGAACGTTACCTCAAAGAAACCCCGCCATTCCCGCTGTACATCACAGAGGAGGAAATGATGCTGACGCATCGTGCGGAGCATTTTGAATGAAACAGCATACTGTATTTCAAGAAAGACTGTCCAGCTGGGAGGCCGTAAGGCTTTATTTCACCGGACAGTCTTTTCTTTGTGAATAAGAACATAGTACAATGAGTTTCTGGCAGATTGACCGATATCAGGATTGAAGGAGAACCTAACGCATGAAAAAAGTACAAGCCTTACTGTTCGATCTGGATAATACGCTGATGGACCGGGACCACACCTTCCGCAGCTTCAGCGAGCAATTCGTACAGGACTTTTTGGGACATTTGCCGCCGGAAGAAGCGCGGAAAACGGTCGAGGATATTATTGAACGGGATGCGGACGGCTATCGGGACAAGGACGGGTTTTTTGCTGAGCTGAGTGAAGTCCTTCCATGGCAGAGTCCGGTGCCGGCAGAGGCTATACGCAGCTATTATGATAAAAATTATGCTGGCCATGGGGCGGTCATGAAACACGCTGTGGACCTGCTGAATTACTGCCGGAAACGGGGCTACGTTATGGGACTGGTCACCAACGGCCGGAAGGAAATTCAGGACGGCAAAATCGATTTGCTGTCCCTGCGCGAATTTTTCTCCGCTATCGTCATTTCCGGGGAAGCCGGCATTGCCAAACCCGACCCGGATATCTACCGGCTGGCCCTTAAGCGGCTGGGGTTCTCTGCTGAACAAACTTTGTTCATTGGCGATCATCCGGTAAATGATATTTGGGGAGCGGGCAAAGCAGGCATGACAACCATCTGGCTGAGAAGAAACCATGCATGGGATGATAAGCTTGATGTTAGGCCGTGGAAAATCATTGATGAGCTGGATGAACTGAAGGACATTCTTTAGGCAATTCATACATTTTACCATATCGTGGTTGACAATCATCCGGAAGTGCGTTTATGATTACAGCATCTTAGTCTGGAAGGAGACGATGTTATATGACAGTTTATACTTTAATTTCGAGTGTTGTTGCTACTGTTGTATATACGCGTCTTCCGGGAACAGTTGAGTCAGAGTAAGCTCTGATCGACTTAACAGGTAAGCTCTATTTGCTTATTAGAGCCGCCGGGGACCGTAGGGTTCCGGCGGCTTTTTTGCGTGGATTAGAGCCATAGAACGATTCACGCACAGAATAGGGCAGGTCTGTCTTGTACGGAAGAAGACTGTCATTTTCTGAAGAGAAACTGCCGCCGGAACCATGTTCCGGCGGTTTTTTATGTTCCCGGAATCTGTGTCTTTCAAAGATATTAAAAAGTATGAAAACAAAAACTATATAGATTGAACTCATAAACTTTGGGGGATAGTGGCGGAGGAGAAGTTTGGAACTGTAGGAGCGTGAGCGTCCGCCTTTGTCACCGGATTTCAACAGCGAGAAGCGGTACAAATCAAGAAATTCTTGCGACAACAGCGGCCGGAAGTCCAAACATTCTCTGGAGTCACCCCAATCCCTAAAAAGAAAAATCATTAGTTCAATGTATATAGTTAACATCAAGCAATCAGGAGGAATCAGATGACGATTATTGAACAATACGGCTGGAATACAGTATGGAAAGACAAGTGGAACGGGAAATACCGGGAGCATGAGGGCAGAGATCTTCTTCCGGGGAGAATCATCGGGGATTTCGGCAGTAAATTCCGGGTCATTACGGAGACAGGGGAAACCTGGGGGGAACTGGCCGGCAGGCTGAGACATACCATGACGGACTCGGGTGAGTATCCGTCAGTAGGGGACTGGGTGCTGCTTGCGGTGCAGGACGGGGGAGAGCATGCCGTAATTCATGGTGTGCTTCCCCGCAGCAGTGTAATTTCCCGCAAGGCGGCAGGAAATACAAGGGATGAACAGATTGTGGCCAGCAATGTGGATACCCTGTTCCTGGTCAGCGCTCTAAATGATGATTTTAACGTCCGGCGGATGGAAAGGTATCTGATTATGGCCTGGAACAGCGGAGCCAACCCGGTAATCCTGCTAACCAAGGCCGATCTCTGTCAGGATGCCGAGTTAAAAATCGCGGAAATGGAGCGGGCGGCTCCCGGTGTTCCAGTCCACGCGGTCAGCGCGCTCCTCGGAGACGGGCGGGAGGCATTGCTGCCCTATATCCGCAGCGGGCAGACGGTTGCCCTCACGGGCTCCTCGGGCTGCGGAAAGTCAACCATGGTGAACTGGCTCAGCGGCAGGATGCTGCAGCTTACCCAGGATGTACGGGAGGGGGACAGCCGCGGAAGGCATACGACGACCCACCGGGAACTCTTCGTGCTGCCGGAGGGCGGAATCATCGTAGATACTCCGGGAATGCGGGAGCTTCAGCTGTGGGAGGATGAAGGCGGACTGGATCTGGCTTTCGGCGACATCAGCAGCCTGGCCGCGGGGTGCCGCTACAGTGACTGCAGCCATGAGCGTGAAGAGGGCTGCGCCGTCCTGCAGGCTGTCGCAGAGGGTGTGCTCGAAGAGAAGCGGCTGCTGAATTACCGCAAAACCCAGCGGGAGCTGCTGTATCAGAGCAGTAAAGAAGTGAAGCAGAAACGGAAATCTGCTGCAGCTGCCGTCAAGGCCGGATCATCACGCTCCAGAAATTCCGGCTGGCGTAAAGAGATGGATGAGTATTGAGCCTATGTAAGTAATACAGTCAGGACGATCTGGAGTATATTAAGAGCCTGCATTGTACAACAAGAGGGGTTCCCTGCCAGCCAATGGCTGCAGGAAACCCCTCTTGTGATATATATAAATAAAAGTCCGGTTTTTACTGGTGCAGATGCCTGATAAAAGTGAAGAAATCTATTGCCTGAAACCGGACCTTTAACGCTGGTGCGGTTCTTAGAATGTTACAGCAGCGTCTTTGGCAGCAGCCAGGCCGCTGGCGATGATATCAGCGGAAGCTTGCGGATTCTGGTTGTGGCCTTCGATGATCACTTGAGTGATATCCTGGAAGCCCCAGAAGCTCAGGTTGTTGACGATGAAGTTAACAGCCATTTCAGCGTTAGCTGCAGGACCCTGGGAGTAGATGCCGCCTCTTGCATTCAGAACAGCCGCTTTTTTGCCTGTAAGCAGACCTACAGGACCTTCAGCAGTGTATTTGAAAGCTGTACCGGCCTGGTTCAGGTAATCGATATAAGTATGCAGTACTGCAGGAACAGTCATGTTCCACAGCGGGAAGCCGAATACAACTTTGTCAGCTGCAACGAACTGGTCCAGATATTTCTTGACAAGCGCTGCACCGGCAGCTTCTTCAGGAGTGGCTTCAAAGCCTTGAGCGGCTTTATAGATGCCTGTAATCAAAGTGTTGTCATAGTAAGGAAGCTGTTCAGCGAACAGATCCAGCTCAGTGATTTGATCTTCCGGATGTGACTCTTTGTAGCTGGCCAGGAAGGCATTGTAAAGTTGAACACTTACCGCTTGCTCAGCCGGACGGTTATTAGCTTTGATAAAAAGAACATTAGACATTATGATTTCTCCTTAGGTATATAATAAATATTAACTATAAATAATATAGCATTTAGGTTTTAGTTTGTAAACAATCGTCGAAACAAATTTTTATTTTCTCGACAGCAAAGTGCTTTTCTTTTCAGACATACCATATCTCCTGATGCGGGGGAATATTTCGGGGACGGAATATCAATATGTAGTAAAAAGGGCGCCGACACGTCTTTTTTTGCATTTTTGGGCAAAGTTTAAGGTTCGCAGGTCCCGGTTATATAGGTGTTACAAGGCGGCAGGAAATGATTTCCTCTGCTCTGGTTGGCTAAGAATCATCAAAAAAGGAGCGATTGACATGTCCATTGACCGGTTCATCATTAAGAAATTGGACAACTGTCACGAAGAGCATACACGGCGCAACCTTGTGAAGTTGTTCAAGCTTCGGATTCAAAAGGCAGAGAAGGAAGAGAACAGAAATCACCGTATTAGCTGAATACAAGCCGCCGACATTACAAACCCGGGCCAACACATAGAGCGGAGCACATTTTCCAATGCTGGAAGGTGTGCTTTTTTTTGGGTAAAAAAAACTACCCCCCTGTTAATAGAGGGATAGCGCCAATGAATCATTTTCACTGTAACTGTGCAATATAGCTTCAGAGCCTTTAATTTCGATACTTATTAGAGAGTTCAGGCATTTCTGCAGGGCGCTTTTACCCTTTTGAATCTTGAGCTCCAGCGTGTTGTTCAGCAAGCGAAGCACCTTTTGGGTAGGCTGTTTGTTTTCAGTAGTGAAGTATACGGGTACCAGTTTGTTCTGAAATGTGATGAGCATTCTCATAATTGAAATCACCTCGCTACAAGTATTTCATGGTATAGATCATACCCTCCGTTTCTTAATTTTACCTTAAAATTAGCTTATGATAACATAAAGATTACTAGTTTTATAGCTTGAGCGCTTTTATCGCAGTGTGATTCCTTGAGAAGGGGGTCCGGGAAGGAAATATCGTTGTGAAGAATAAGGATATGGCATATGTAGCCCAATTTTTATTCCCTGATGAACAGCATTGGCAGGGAGTATCTGAAATACTGCAGGAGGCAGAATCTGCCAGCCGCGTATGCCGGTTAAAATATAATGAAGAGGATCATAACCAGGACGTCTGCATGCATGTACATAAGCATTCTTCGCTAATATGCGGCATTAAAGAAGAGGACCCCTTCGGTTATGAGATTAAAGAACCTGCTGAGTTGAAAAGAGCCTGTTTTTACTTATTGAACTGTCAGGTGCCGGAACAGTCTGTTGAGGGGGATATTAGTGCACTGCTGTTGTCCAGACGGAAATATGAGGAGCTCAGGGAAAAAGCCGGTTCCTGTACGTTACTGTTTCTGGCGGAGAGCCTGTCTGCAGAGACAGGGGATTTGATCCAATCTGCGCAGCTTGCCAGAGTACTGAAGGAATGTACCGCAGACGGAGAGCTGAAATTATGTTCACGTGACAAAAATGAATGGAGCATCCAGCATGCCCTATATATTGAAAATTCCTCAAGCGGCTGGCTGCTGCGCATAAGCAGCGAAGCCGCTGAGGATTGGGTCATTGCCGTGCCTGTGACCAAAGCCGAGGTCTGCACTGCCTTATATGAATGGCTTCTCCAGCCGGCAGCCGTGTCTAATTCAGAATGACTGTAGTGTAGGGAGGGAGGGTAAGGCTGCTTCCGGCAAGGCCGGCCTCTCCTGATATTGCCTTGTATACAGCTGTATAGTTATGATCCCCTGTACCGGGCTTCAGCTCGATAACCTGGGGCTCTCCAGTAAGGTTGTGTGCTACAAGCACCTGCTGACTGGCAGTCAACCGTTCATAGGTCATGACACCGCTATTCCCGGATGCGTAATCACGGAGATCACCGTCCCGCAGGGCAGGCAGTTCATTTCTCAGAGAAATCAGCTGCCGGTAACGCTCAAGAAGCGAATTGTTGTTTCCCAGCTGGCTGGCGACATCTCCTCCGGCATTGCCTGAATTGTTAACGGATTTCTCCCAGGTGGTCTGTCCTTGGGCATCCGGCTCCCCGGTCCATCTCATGGGCTCGCGGATGCCTTCATCCGGCTTCACGCCCAGCATCCCTATTTCTTCGCCGTAATATATGAAAGGATTGCCGGGCAGGGTAAGCAGCATAGCTGCTGCCATTTTGGCGTGGTCCGTATGGTTATCAAGCACACTCATCACCCTGTTCTGGTCATGATTGGCCAGGAAAGTGGCATCCGTAAAGGTTCCCCCGGAAATTTGGGAAAACAGCTTGTACGTACGCTCCAGGGTAAAGGCGGTCCCGCTGTCCTTCTCTGACTTGGCTGAATTCATCAGACTGTCAGCCAGTCCGAAATTAAACCCGGAGTCAAAAGCCTGATCTAAATACGCCCCGACAGATACAGCCGAATTCTCCCATACCTCCCCTACAATATAAGCCTCAGGATTTACCTCACTCATCGCTTTGCGGAATTCCTGCCACCAGGCCACATTTTTGGATGTTACGGCTTCGCTTTTATCCGAAAGAAGATCCTCATAAATATGTTTGGCGGCATCCAGACGGAAACCGTCCACTCCCTGCTCCAGCCAGAATTTGCCGATCTCCTTCATCTCCGTACGGACCGCCGGTTCATCAAAATTCAAATCAGGCATTCCGTCCCAAAAGGCCCCCATATAATGGCTGCCGAGCAGGGGGTGCCAAGGGTTACCGCTGCCGGCGCTGCTGACTCCGCTAGCCGGACGGTTCTGGTCCTCAGCCCAGACATACCAGTTCCTGTAGCTGCCCTCAGGGTTTTTGGCCGATTCCACAAACCATGGATGCTGTTTGGAGGTGTGATTGACAACCAGGTCCATGATCACCTTGATGCCCCGCTTATGCGCTTCCCGGATCAGCTCCTGCATGTCTTGAAGTGTGCCGTAATCCGGGTGAATACTCCGGTAATCCGTCACGTCATAGCCATGATAGCTTGGGGACGGGTTAACGGGCATAAGCCAAATGCCTCCGATGCCAAGATCATCCCGGGTATCGGGATCTCCGTCGTTCAAATAATCCAGCTTCTCGGTCACTCCGCGTAAATCACCTATCCCGTCGCCGTCGGAGTCGTAGAAGGAACGGACAAAAATTTCATAGTAAACAGTGGAAGGCTGCTCATCTATGGAACTGTCTGCAGAAACCGCGGCTGCTGCTGAAGGTTCCGGAGAAGAGGAGGGGGTTGCCGTCCCCGGGCTTTGCAGTGATGCTGGAGCGGCATGGTTCCCGGTTCCTGCTGAGTTACCGGCAGTACCGGAGCAACCTGCCAGCAGCGTTGCGGTTAGTCCTGTCACGGCCAAAATTCGGAACATTCGCTGCATGGGCAGGGGAGTAGCGTTGTGCTTCATGGTATATAAAACTCCTCTCATTAAAAAGCTGTAGACATTATGTAAAATGGTAAGCGCTTTACTGATTTATATTAGTCGAAGATCTTCATTTGGTAAAACGTTTGCACAAGAAAAAAAGGATGATATTTGACGTAATATGATCATTTTTATAAATAAACAATGCTTTATCCTTTATTTACTGCTGATAGCTGTTAAATTGGTTGTTTTTCTGTTCCTGAGTCACGAATTTAAAGCTCGTTTCAATAAGATCTTGTTTAGCTCCTGCCTCACTAATGAGTAATATCTGCGCAAACGGTGTCAGGTTCAGTCTTTAACCATTGTTCAGGCTGCCGCATATGCTTTAAGCAAGGGCGGAAGACCCCGGAAGAAAGGAGAATGAAGGATGAACACAAGAAAAAAGGCTTCCCTGCTGCTTGTAATCCTCACTTTGGCCTTTTCAGTACTGGCCGGGTGCGGCGGAGATTCCGGTGCAGTCAAGGTGAAGATCGGCGAAGTGACCCGTTCTGTCTTTTATGCGCCCGAGTATGTGGCCTTGTCTAAAGGCTTCTTCAAGGACGAAGGTCTGGATGTGGAGCTGCAGACGATTCCTGGAGGCGATAAAACGATGACTGCGCTGCTCTCGGGGGCCATAGATGTAGCTCTTGTAGGTCCGGAGACTTCAATTTATGTATTCCAGCAGGGGACGGAGGATCCAGTAATTACTTTTGCCCAGTTAACCCAGCGGGACGGCACCTTCCTGTTTGCGCGGACACCGGATGAGGAGTTCAACTGGGACAAAGTCAGAGGGTCCACGTTCCTCGGCCAGAGAAAAGGCGGGATGCCGCAGATGGCCGGTGCCTTTACTTTGCATAACAAAGGTATTGATGCAGAGAAGGACCTTACCCTGATTCAAAATATCGATTTTGCCAATATTGCCGGTGCCTTTGCCTCAGGGACAGGCGATTATGTACAGCTGTTTGAGCCGCAGGCTTCCATCTTCGAAAAAGAGGGACGCGGCGGGGTGGTGGCCTCCTTTGGTGTAGAAAGCGGATATTTGCCGTACACGACATTCATGTCCAAGGAAAGCTATATCAACAAGAACAAGGACACTGTCCAGAAGTTCACCAATGCCGTTCAGCGTGCACAGCTGTGGGTCAGGGACCATAGCCCTGAAGAGATTGCGGATGCGGTGCTGCCTTATTTTGAGAAGACAGACCGGGACATTGTGATTTCATCCATCAAGCGGTACAAAGAGCAGGACACTTATGCGGTGAATCCGGTAGTGGATGAGGAAGAATGGAACAATCTGCTTGATGTCATGGACAATGCCGGAGAACTGAAGGAACGTGTTGCAGCGGAAAGCATTGTGAACAACAGCTTTGCCGAGCAGGCGGAGAAAAGCATTAAATAAAGGAGGCGGGCGCTATGCATCCGGCTGTGGAACTGAAGGAAGTAACGCATGCCTATCTGGGCGACCGCGAGGCTTCTCTCGCCATTGAAGATTTCAGCCTTAGCGTAGAGCAGGGTGAATTCGTCAGTCTGGTCGGTCCGAGCGGATGCGGCAAGACTACGCTGCTGTCGATTATAGCCGGATTGCTCAGTCCTTCCCGCGGAGATGTGTACGTCAACGGACATCTCACCCTGGGCCCGACGCCGGAAGCGGGTTACATGCTTCAGCAGGACTATCTGTTTCCATGGAGGACCATCCTGGACAATGCGCTGCTGGGACTGGAGCTGACCGGTAATTTAAATGAAGCTACACGGCAGAAGACCATTGACCTGCTTGCCGATATGGGGCTGAGGGGCAAGGAGCAGTCTTACCCTGCCGAGTTGTCCGGCGGGATGCGCCAGCGTGTGGCGCTGGTGCGGACGCTGGCCACGGATCCAAGCCTGCTGCTGTTGGATGAGCCGTTCTCCGCCCTGGATTACCAGATCAAGCTGCAGCTCGAGGATCTGGTCGCAGAGACGCTGCGCCGGCGGGGAACAACGGCTATCCTGGTTACACATGATCTCTCCGAAGCGATTGCGGTCAGCAGCAGAGTCATTCTGCTGCAGCCTAATCCCGGAAGGATCCGCCGGATTTTTACCATTCCGGAAGATATCCGGGATACGCCTCCGCTGTACGCGCGGGATTTACCAGGCTTTGCGGAGCTTTTTCATGAGGTGTGGAAGGAAATGGAGCTGGCAGGGAGGGGAGAGTCGTGAAACCATACGGGAATTCCAGCGGAACGCCGGCTTCCCGCCAACAGTGGCTGGAACAGAAGCACGGAGATTATAAAAGAAAGCAGCGGCGGTGGAATAACAGGGTGTTGGCTGTGCAGGGAAGCCTTCTGGTACTGTTTTTTGTACTCTGGGAGGCCGGGGCCAGACTGGGCTGGATTGACAAGCTGCTGTTCAGTTCTCCCACCAGGGTCTTTCAGGCGATCTGGCAGGATATGATCAGCGGGAGCCTGTGGCCTCATCTGGGAATGACAGTAGGCGAAACTGTTGTCGGTTTTGTGCTGGGTACACTGCTGGGTACGCTGCTGGCGGTTATTATCTGGTGGTCACCATTTTTATCTGCCGTCCTTGATCCGTACATGGTTGTATTCAACAGTATGCCGAAGGTGGCGCTGGGACCGATATTTATCGTCATGTTTGGCGCCGGCTTTGTGGCGATTGTAGTTACCACACTCTCGATAACCGTCATTATCACTACTCTCGTTGTCTACAACAGCTTCCGCAGCGTTGACCCCAATCTGCTCAAAGTAGTCAGGTCCTTCGGGGCGTCCCGGGTCCAGGAATTTAACAAAGTCATTCTTCCGGCCTCCTTTCCTACCGTAGTCTCCACGTTAAAGGTGAATGTCGGAATGTCATGGGTCGGAGTGATCGTAGGTGAATTCCTCGTCGCCAAATCGGGACTCGGATACCTGATCATCTATGGTTTTCAGGTGTTCAACTTTACCCTGGTCATGTCAAGCCTGCTCGTTATTGCGGCGGTGGCAACAGCCATGTATCAGCTGGTGGTCTATCTGGAGAAGTGGCTTTTGTCGAGGCGGTGAGGTAAATGTCATATTGTGTCTCCCTGTAAAATCAAGTACCATGTCTATATCTTACCTGTTAAATCAAGCAAATAATTGTAAGCTGCATTTGACGGCTGCATCTGGAGTGAAGGCTGCTTCTTGAAACAGCAGGGCTTGCAAAGCAATCAAAGAGAGGTATGTACATGGGATTTCGTGTAATCAAAACGGCGGCTGCAACGCTGCTGTCCATTCTGCTGGCAGCCGCCGCAGGTATTCCTAACGCGCAAAGTGCAGGCCTGCTTGCGATCCTGGGCGTGGAAACCACACGTAAAAGGAGTCTCCGGACGATAACAGCGCGTTTTTTCGCTTCGCTGGTGGGACTCTTTTTAGGTTGTATTCTCTTTTATACGCTGGGATTTCACTATTGGGTGCTGGGGCTTTATGTGCTGTTCGGTTTCCCTCTGATCGTAAAATCAGGCTTTAAGGAAGGAATTGTCACCAGTTCGGTTATCGTGTTCCGTGTGTTCGGACAAGCCGAATTGTCGCTCCATGTGCTGCTCCAGCAGATCGAGCTGCTGGCAATCGGTCTCGGATCGGCCGGTCTGGTCAATCTGATCTACATGCCGCAGACGGGAGGAGTCATTGCAGGAATACGCAAAGAGGTCGACATGAATTTTTCTGTGATTTTTACACAGATGGCCCGGACGCTGCGTGATCCCGCCTATGTATGGGACGGCAAGGAGCTGATCGGTGCCAACCAGGCGGTGCAGCGGGGACTTACGGCAGCTACCCGGGAGATGGAGAATCATGTCATTCATCCGGACGAGGCCTGGAATGTCTATTTCTACATGCGCAAGGAACAGCTGGAATCGATCCAGAATATGATGCAGCTGCTGTCACAGGTCTACCGGCAGATGCCGCACGGGGACATGGTGGCAGATTTGTTCGATCAGCTAAGCAGGGATGTGATGGCTGAAGAATATACCGGACGCACGGAAAAGCTGCTTCTGGAGCTTGAGCTGGAGTTTCAGCAGATGGAGCTGCCGGAGACGCGCGAGGAGTTTGAAGTCCGTTCCGCGATTCTGCAGTTATGCCGGGAGCTTGCCCTCTATCTGAAAATTGCCAAACGGGACAAAATGCCGGTTGAGATCAAACAGATGAACCGTCCGTTTTCATTCCGCGGCCGTAACTAGGACCAAAGCTGTAAAACTGGAGGAACTATTAACATTACCGTGTAAAATTACGATAAGATACATAAGCACTAAAAGTGAGCATGTTATCGTTCGAGAGTGATAAATGAAAGCGGGCGCAGAAGTTCTAAATTCCGCTGTGTTCTGCATGATGTGAATTTCAACCGGGGCAGGTGAGGACAATGAACGACAATGAGCAGTATATCGGCAAACAGCTGGTAGCCAATCTTTTTAATCACAATGGTGTATTTGTTCTTCCCGCGCTTACCCTATTAAACAAAGACCATATCCGTTTAATAAGCCAGCACAAGATTACGCTGGAGCCGCATGATGTTGTTCAGATTGACAGCTCGGTCTTTTACCAGCTGGCCGTCGACGAATGCACGTCTGCGATGGAGGGGATTTTTGAACAGCTGCGTTATAACAAAAGCAGGCGGCTGCCCATGATTGAACTCCGGAATGAAGTCATACCTTTTATCCAGCAGGTAAGTGAAAAGAATGATTTCTTTGGAATACTGGCTGCGCTGCAGTCCAAGGATGATTATACATACAGGCATAATGTCGCTGTCGGAATCATATCCACGCTGCTTGGCAAATGGCTTAAGCTGAAGCCGGAAGAGCTTAGCTCACTGACGATTGCAGCCACCCTTCATGATATCGGCAAAATTATGATACCGGCCGAGATCCTGGCCAATCCCGGTCCGCTGAGCGAAGAGGAACTGGCGGTGATGCGCAGGCATACCACACTCGGGTACGAAATGATCCGGGATACGGTGGGGACGACCCATATGCAGGCGCTGGTTGCCCTGCAGCATCATGAGCGGATGGACGGAAGCGGTTATCCCTTTGGCGTCCTGGGCCACCGGATTACGGATTTCAGCAAGATTGTGGCTGTAGCCGATGTCTTCCATGCTATGACCTCCAACCGGCTCTATCGCCCTGCCGCGCCTTTATATGAAGTTTTGAGGCAAATGGAAGATAGTGTATTCGGCAAGCTTGATCCATATATCTGCAGTGTGTTTATCAATAAGCTGATGCAGTCGATGATCGGCAATGATGTGCTGCTTACGGATGGCCGGATGGGCAGGATCATCCTGATCCTGGCGCATGACCCGCTGCGCCCGGTTGTAAATATAGATGAAGATTTCATTGATCTCAGCAGACAGCGCGATCTGGGCATTGTGCGGGTGCTGCCGTAATCATCATTAAAATAAATACCCCCTGCCGGGAGAATTGCGGCAGGGGGTATTTGGCATGGCACTCATATCCGGCCGATGCCGGCAATAAAATGTACTATGAATCTTAAAGAAGCGCGAAGGGAGGGCTTACCCAAATTTATTTCTACTCTAACAATCAACAAATGCCCAGAACCTGCATACACTTGATAGTGAATGATTGTATGGAGGAGGTTTAAAGATGTCATTAAGTCATAAACGTCAAACAAGGGAGATCATTACGAAGGCCATCTGCGGCAAAGGTCGTAAGTTCTCTACCGCAACCCATACCGTGACTCCGCCACATCATCCGACTAGTATTCTGGGGGCCTGGATCATTAACCACCAGTACGAAGCGGTTGCCGCCGGAAACGGAATTGAAGTCATCGGTACTTACGATGTTAACATCTGGTACTCTTACGACAAGAACAAGCAGACCGAGGTGGCTAAAGAAACGGTCTCTTATGTGGAGCTTATTCCGCTGTCGTATCTGGACCCGAGACACCGTGCTTCCACGGTGGAGGTTTCTGCGGAGGCAACGCAGGAGCCTAACTGTGTGGAAGCAGGAGTATCGCCTGGCGGAGGCAGTGTGACGCTGCGCGTAGAAAGAGAGTTCGAAGCGGAACTGGTGGCTGAGACCAAGGTCCGCGTATTTGTCAGCGATCAGGCCGATGATCTTGAAGACAAGGATTATGATTTTGACGGTGAAAGCTTCGATTACGACGATCTGGATCCCGACGCCCTGGATGATGAGCTGTAAGAAGGGGAGACGCCGCCGCCCTGCTGCAACGTGTGGGTTATAATCCATTATATGTAGCAGGTGCGGCGGCGAAGAGGGCGAATGCCCTCCTTTTTTTAAAAAGTCACTTTTATATTTCTCGCAGAAACGGATACCGTCTGAACAGGACGGCAAGACCGTTTCTTCTTGATGTATCTGAAGATATATATTTGGGGCCTGCCAATTATTTGATTACGGATTGAAGTCAAGCTCCTTTGTAGAATTTAATTATGGCGGGGCGGCGGCAGGCTGCAAAGGCTAGAGGGAGCTGCAGGTATGAACGAAGGGATCGGCGTATATCTGAGGTTGTCGCCCGGGGAACGGGCAGCCAGGCTGCAGCGCTGCGGAGTGGAAGCCAGCTTCCCTTCATGCGGGAAAGCGGAAAATACATATTCTGAGAAAAGCGGTGTACACAGGCTGCAGTACCGGGTGCTTGTCTTTAATCTTGCCGTTATTGGGATTCTGCCGCTCTATGCGGGCAGGGCCGGGAGGATCGGACCGCGTCCTGAAGTTTTGCGCGGGGCCGCAGGGATACCGGCGGGGGCTGCTGCCGGTATCCCGGGACATCAGGATGATAACGGAGGACCCGGGGGCCTGGATTCTTCCGGCCGGAGCAGGTCCGGGAAACATCTGGAGACCGCTGCTATCCGGGCATTGTATGCCCTGGGTCTGGACAGCGGGGAAGTGCTGCTGCGGGCCATGGGCGGCCGGCGGTATATCGTCGAGGAGATGACCCCGCTGCCGGAGCGGCCCGGCCAGCCGCTGCCGGAGCCGTACAGGACAGCCGCCGCCGCGCTTAGCGGGGCGCTGTCCCATGAGCAGCCGGGGCGTCCCGGGCTGCTCATGGGCATGGACCCGGAGTTCCTTATCCTCCGGGAATCCTCCGGCCGCGTCGTGCCCGCGTCGCGGTACCTGCCTGCGGACGGCGTCGCCGGCTGCGACGCCGGACCCCCGGGAACGCGCGGCGCGTTCCCGGTCGCCGAGCTGCGCCCTGCGCCGCGGCCTTCGCCGCGCGCGCTGCTGGCGCAGCTGATGTCCGCCGCGCGCACGGCGGACCGCTTGGTCGCCGACCGCTCGCTTCGCTGGCGGGCGGGAGGCATGCCGGTGGCCGGCTGGGCCCTCGGCGGCCACCTGCACTTCAGCGGCGTCACGCTGACGGCGCCGCTCTTGCGCGCGCTCGACAGCTACCTGGCGCTGCCGCTGCTTCTGCTGGAGGACGCCAGGGCGGCTGCGCGCCGCCCGCGTTACGGCGTGCTCGGCGATTTCCGGCTTCAGCCGCATGGCGGCTTTGAATACCGGACCCTGCCGAGCTTCCTGGTCTCCCCGGTCATCGCCAAAGGCGCTGTCTTCCTGGCTCACCTTATTGTGAGCCGTTATGAAGACCTGCCGCTGCGCCCGCTCGACCGGGAAGAGCACCATGCCGCCTACTACCGCGGCGACAAAACACCGCTGCGCGCAGCAGTTCCTGTGCTGGAAGCGCAGCTTCGCGCCCTGCCCGGCTATGGCAGCGCCGCGCGCTACATAGACCCGCTGTTCCGCTCCATCGCCGCGGAACAGACCTGGGATGAGTCGCGTGATATCCGCGGACTATGGAGCAGCAAGAGGGAGACCCCGTAAAAGGTCTCCCTCTTCAGGCTGTCGGGAAAGTCACGACAGCCTTTTTTATGTGATCTTGATTTCACACGGCACCGCGTTCTCCATTGCCGGCTCCAAATTATCGCCTCACGGACACCAGAACCTGTTAATTCCTTTGATATGCTAAGGCTAACGAACCCTGGATCCGTTATTTTGCGCTAGAGGTGTATTTTAGAATCCTAACGGACCAAGGATCCGTTATTTCATCCGAAAGGGCTTAATGTACCGATCATTTAGCAGAATAAAGGAACCACGGTCCGTAAGCGTCGGAAACGGGGCGATTTCCGGCAAATAACGGACGCAGTGTCCGTTAGCGTGCAAAAGTTAGTGTGCTAAAGTTGGCTGCAACAGTTAGCGTGCCAAAGAGGAGGAAGCATATAACCGAAGCAGCGTCCGCAGACATGAAAACACAGCAAAGAAACCCAAGACCCTTAAAAGAGCCGGGTTTCTCAATACTATGGAGAGATAGACCCTGTAAATGGGTCTAACTCTTATTAACATTCATATAAGGCCGGACGCTATCTTTACACAATATGAACTGGCTTCTACTTATGTAAGTACGTCATCGTCCAAGAGCCGATATCGCTGAAGCCAAGCTTTTTGTAAATCACTCCTGCCTGAGGGTTATCATAGAACAGACACAGCGATTTACCCTCAGCAATAATTTCAGTACACAGCTGGGCGACCACACGGGTAGCCAGACCCTTGCCCCGGTATTCAGGATGGGTTGCCACTCCGACGATCATCGCTGACATGGAATTCTCCGCTGTAGTGGACGCTGCTGCAATGACCCGGCCATCCTGCTCGGCAAAATAAGTGCGCCCGGTTCCGCTCTCCAGAGTTTTACGGTAGCTGCGGCGGGAGTCCTCCGGACTGCTCTCGAACTCTTCAATAATGTCCATTAAGGAACATATGGCTTCTACATCTTCTACTGCGGCTCTTTTAATCTTAACGGGGGTGGATACTGCACTGCGGATTTCGTCATTCATCTCACTGACCTGGGCAAAATGCATGTTTTTCTCATTCCGGATACCTACTTTTCCCCTGAACGCCTGTACAACCTCAGAAGACCCGGAGATCATTTCAGCCGCTGTGTTCCTCCGGATCAGCTCTGCAAACCCGTCCGCATCAAAAGCGCCCTCCGCGTAAGGCAGATAACTTCCAAAGTACCGCAGCATGACTGCTGTAAGCGGCCCTTCCGGTGAATCGGATTCTCCCCACAGCTCCATAAAATCCTGACCAAACCCGAAGTTCTCCACGTCTCCGATAATGAACAGGTTAATCGCCGGATTTTTGCCCACCAGCGCCATTATTCTGTCCAGATCGTTCTCCTGTAATTTAGTAATCATTGCGCAAGCCCCCTTTTACTTAGTGAAAAATATGTATGGTAATTATCTTACTGCATGTGTGCTGAAAATTACATCATTCTGCCGGAGAATAGGCGTTCGTTGGCCGGTATGGCAGATTGTCCGCTGCGGTGTAACTTTGACTTGCGTGTTTCTGTTATAATGGAGAGTACAGAAGTCAGGCATGGAGGTTAGTGATGGCAAAATATACGCCAATGATAGAGCAGTACCTGAAGGTAAAGGAAGGGGCGAAGGACGCTTTCCTTTTTTTCCGGCTGGGCGATTTTTATGAAATGTTCTTTGAGGATGCGATTCTCGCTTCCAAGGAACTTGAGATTACTTTAACAGGCCGTGAAGGGGGCAGTGAAGAGAAGATCCCGATGTGCGGGGTGCCTTATCATGCCGCTGAAGGCTACATCCAGCGCCTGATTGAAAAAGGCTACAAGGTCGCCATTTGTGAACAGCTGGACGATCCGGCGGTAACCAAAGGCATGGTGCGGCGGGATATCGTCCGTGTCGTAACACCGGGTACGGTGATGGACGGCAAGATTATTACGGACAAAAGCAACAACTATCTCGTCTGTGTCACTGAGGAAGACGGGATGATGGCGCTGGCGGCCTGTGATTTGACTACCGGTGAGCTGTATGTCACTTCCGTACTGTCAGGTGCCGAGTGGCTGCGCGATGAGATTGGGATCTATGAACCGGCAGAGATTATCGGGGATGCGGCACTGCTTGAGCAGCTGCGCAGTGAGGCGTCGCTGCTGGCGAAGCCGGTTGTGTATACCCCTTGGGACAAGAGAGAGGAGGAGCTTGCCCGCCGCCAGTTCGGTGAAGCCGCCTGGGTAAGGCTGGAGCAGGAGCGGGGCAAATGCCTGGCCATGCTGATCTCCTATCTGAATGAGACACAGCGCCGGTCGCTGGGTCAGCTGAGCCAGATCTCCCCGTATGAACCGGGGAACTATATGATCCTTGATCCGTTTACGCGCCGGAATCTGGAGCTGACCGAAACCGTGCGGGAGCGTTCCAAAAAAGGCTCGCTGCTCTGGCTGCTGGACCGCTCCGAGACGTCGATGGGCGGACGGCTGCTGCGCCGCAGAATCGATAAGCCCCTGCTCCAGCGTGCTCCGATTGAGCGCCGGCTGGAGGCTGTCGATTATCTGTACAACCAGTTCATTGTGCGGGAGGATTTGCGGGGTGCGCTGAAGGAGATTTATGACCTGGAGCGGCTGGTCGGCCGCATCGCCTTCGGCAGTGCCAACGGACGGGACATGAATGCGCTGAAGCTGTCGCTGGCGCAGATCCCGGCCTTGAAGGAAATGTGTCTGGCATCAGGGTCGGCAACCCTGCGAGAAATCGGCTCTTCGATGGATGAATGTACAGAACTTCGTGAAGACATTGAGCATGCCATTATCGAGGATCCGCCGGTGTCCGTGCGTGACGGCGGAATCATCCGGACAGGCTACCATGAACGTCTGGATGAGCTGCGGGAAGCCAGCAGCAGCGGCAAACGGTGGATTGCCGAGCTTGAGGCAAAGGAACGCCAGGCAACAGGCATTAAGTCGCTGAAGATCGGCTATAACAAAATTTTCGGGTATTTCATTGAAATTACCCGTTCCAACCTTGCGGCGCTGCCGGAAGGAAGATATGAACGCAAGCAGACGCTGGCCAATGCCGAGCGGTTCGTAACCCCGGAGCTGAAGGAGAAGGAAGCGCTGATTCTGGAAGCGCAGGACAAGATGACCGATCTGGAATACAGCCTGTTCACCGAGCTGCGCGACCGGGTGGCTGCGCAGATCCCCCGGCTGCAGGCCCTTGCGGAGAAGGTGGCGGAAATCGACGTGTACCAGTGCCTGGCGGCGGTAAGTGCCGAGCACCGGTTCGTCAAGCCGAAGCTCACTGACGGATATGACCTGCGTCTGGAGAACGGGCGCCATCCTGTGGTTGAAGCTGTCCTGAAGGATGCTTCCTTTATTGCCAACGGCAGCACGCTCAGCAAGGATGAAGGGAATATCCTGCTGATTACAGGACCGAATATGGCAGGGAAAAGCACGTATATGCGGCAGGTGGCCCTGATCTGCATCATGGCCCAGATCGGCTGCTTTGTCCCGGCTGCGAGTGCGGAGGTGCCGCTGATCGACCGCATCTTTACACGGATCGGGGCGGCAGATGACCTGATCGGCGGACAGAGCACCTTTATGGTGGAAATGGCCGATATCCAGGTCATGACCGAGAAGGCTACGGCACGCAGCCTGATTATTATCGATGAGCTGGGCCGGGGCACCTCGACCAGCGAAGGGATGGCCATTGCCCAGGCGGTAATTGAATATGTGCATGATACCATTGCCTGTAAAGCACTGGTCTCGACACACTTTCATGAACTGGCCCATCTGGAAGAGAGCCTTGCCGGCCTGCGCAATTTCTCGATGGCTGTCCAGGAGAGCGGGGACAAGGTGAACTTCCTGCGCAAGCTGGTGCCGGGAGCTGCTGACAGCAGCTACGGGATTTATTGCGCAAGGCTGGCCGGCCTGCCGGAAGGCATCATTGACCGGGCCTATGGACTGCTGCAAAGTATTGAACAGGCCGCGCCTCCGGGAGCGGCTGACTATACAACCGGTTCCGGTTCTGCAGGACCAACAGGAGATGTATTAAGAGAGCAGGCGGAGCAGTCTAAGGAGCCAGTGGAACCAGTGGAGCCAGAATCTGTGAAGCCTCAGCCAAGAGGGATTTCCTTTGGCGGCACCAGAACTGCTTACCAGGAAGCTGCTGTATCACTGGCAGCTCCTGAAGAGGAAGAAGAGCAGGAGGTTGTACAGCTCTCGATCTTCGGCGAGGAAGAGACCCGCAAAGGCAGGAAGGCCGGAGCTGCAGCAGTTTCCCCGGTCAAAGAGAATCCTCTGCTCAAGGAGCTTGTTGCCGCGGTTCAGGATGCGGATCTCATGAACATGACTCCGCTGCAGGCAATGGGGCTGTTAAATGAACTGAAGCAGAAGGCCAAGGGGCTGTAAGTTATGCCGGCCCCGGCTATGAAATCTTAAATCACGAGGTGAGCAACATTGGCTAAAATTCATGTACTGGACGAGCATATTGCCAACCAGATCGCAGCCGGGGAAGTAGTTGAGCGGCCGGCATCTGTAGTAAAGGAGCTTTGCGAGAATGCGATTGACGCCGGAAGCACCCGGATTGAGGTTTCGGTGGAAGAGGGCGGCCTGCAGAGCATCCGTGTCAAGGATAACGGCTCCGGTATTGAGCCGGAGGATTGTGAAACGGCTTTTTACCGGCATGCCACCAGCAAAATTGCGAATGGCCGTGATCTGTTCCAGATCACGAGCCTGGGCTTCCGGGGGGAAGCCCTTCCCAGTATCGCGGCTGTTTCCAAAGTCTCGCTGCTTACGTCAAGCAATGAGGATGGTAAAGGCAGATTAATCGATATTGAAGGCGGCAAGCTGATCCGAAATGAGGATACACCCTCCGGCAAAGGCAGCGATCTTGCAGTCCGGGAATTATTTTATAATACTCCGGCAAGGCTGAAATATATGAAGAGTATCCAGACAGAGCTCGGGCATATTTCGGATGCGATGTACCGGATGGCCCTTGCCCACCCCGATATTTCTTTTACACTGCACCATAACGGCAATCAACTGCTCCACACGCTGGGCAACGGGGATTTGCTGCAGGTCATTGCCGCTGTTTACGGCACCTCTGCGGCGAAGGCGATGCTGCCTGTCGAGGCGGAGGATCCGGACTACCGGATTTCCGGTTATGTCAGCCGTCCGGAATGGACACGGTCCAACCGCAATGCGGTAACCACGATTGTCGGCGGCCGGTATATCCGCAGCAACGGTTTGAATGCAGCGATTATGCGGGCGTATCATACGCTGCTGCCGATCAACCGTTACCCGCTGCTCGTGCTGAAACTTGACATGCATCCGTCACTCGTCGACGTCAACGTGCATCCGGCCAAGCTGGAGGTCCGATTCAGCAAGGAGATTGAGCTGTATGCTTTTGTCGAGCAGGAGATCCGCAAAGTGCTGATGGGCCAGACCCTGATTCCCCGTCCAACCAAGGAGATTATCGGGTCCAAAGGCAGCTCCTCGTTTATTCAGGAGCAGTTTGCTTTTCCTAAAGGTGCTGCTCCCGGCAGCTCTGAAGGTACGGCTCCCGGCTCCCGCAGCCCGCAGGAGAGAACGGGCGATGATGTATCCGGCAGTGCCGGGCCGTTTGGGGCAGCACCTGCGAGTATGAAGGTTCCGGGGGGAACAGAACCGCTCAGCAGCAGTGCAGGTCTGGCTGCAGCCGGTTTAATCAGGGAGGGCGGTAAAGCGCCTTTACCCGGCGGTTCCGGAGTTACCGGCGGCGGGTATAATGGCGGAAGCAGCCTGCCCCAGCCGGGACAAGCCCAGGTCAGAGAGACTGCTGCAGCGTACAGCGGAAGCAGCCCGGCGGGTTCTGCGAATGCTTCTTCCCGTCCGCGTGAAAGCAGCTTTGGCGGCAGCTACCGCCAGCCTGGTACAGGCATGCCTGCACGCGGGGGAGCTCCTTCAATCGGGGAGCTGTATGCTCCTCCCGGCCAAGAGGAACAGGGACTTCCGCAGTTTCCGGAGCTGAACTATATCGGTCAGCATCACGGGACCTATATTATTGCCCAGAATGACAGCGGGCTGTATCTGATCGATCAGCATGCAGCCCATGAGCGGATTAATTACGAATTTTACTATGAGAAATTCGGCAAGCCCGAAGATGCTTCCCAGGAACTGCTGCTGCCGATCACCCTGGAGTTTACTCCATCGGAGAGCCGCCAGCTCAGCGAACGGCTGCACTGGTTCGAGCAGGCCGGGGTTTATCTGGAGCATTTCGGCGGCCAGACTTTTCTGGTCCGTTCCCTGCCTTACTGGTTCCCTGAAGGGGATGAGAAGGCGGTTATCGAGGAAATGGCCGAATGGGTGCTTAGCGAGCGCTCGATCGACCTGGCCAAGCTGCGTGAGAAGTCCTCGATTCTATGCTCGTGCAAGGCATCTATTAAGGCCAACCAGAAGCTGACAGAACAGGAAGTGGAGGCGCTGCTGTCGAGGCTTGCGGCCTGCCGCCAGCCCTACACATGTCCGCACGGCCGGCCGATCGTCGTTTCTTTCTCTGCATATGATCTGGAAAAGCTGTTCAAACGCGTCATGTAACGGCCTGATCATTTTACTAGTTGAAGGCAGGCTGGGAGAGGGGCATGTTAAGGTTACTTGATAGTATATTTGGTTTATTGTGCTTTTCAGCCGGACAGACGACATTGCGGACCAGCCGTTGTATACATGCTCAAGCTGCAGTTCATCTGCGCCGCTGGCTTTATATTTAAGCTGGAGGCTAGGTGAGGCGGGGCCAGCGAGCAGACTTTAACTGTGATTCATACAATTCATACAATTTAAGCGGGCTGTTTAAGTGTGGAATCTGGCTTTATTTGCATAACCTGGGATGCTGGAGCAGGAGCAAACGATCATAGTTGGCTTATGACTTTTGAGTGGGCTTAGTTGGCGTTTAGCAGGGTCTGGTGAATATCTTCAAGGGTACATTGAACAGCATGACTACGATAGACCTTAAGCGGGCACTTCAGGCATGGGGTGGCGGAAATTCTCCATTTAATTCTCTGATAAGTACCGGTATTCCAACACGAGTGGGAAAAAGTCCACTTAAATGGACGCGCAAAGTCACAAAAGCGCTATATACGTCCGGTTACCTGGAGAATTTCCAACTAAAGCTCATAAATGATGAAAAAGAACAGAATTAGGTGGAGGAAATCCCAATAAGGTCTGTAGTACGTTCGCAGACTCATACTTTGCGGGGCCTTTGACGCAAATTTTCAGCGGTTTAGCGTGAATTCTGCGGCACCATGTGCAAGCGCGGCAACCTTTTTTGGTATTTAGACTCCAAAGTACGTCTTCAAGCTTAGTTACTGGATGGCGCCCGAATAATCATTCCTGGTGTGTGTGCACTCCGCTGCAGAGGATGAAATACCGAAGAAGGCACACCATATACCTTGTTTATACAAAAACTACTTTATACTTACAGCTTAAAGCGTACCAGATCGGAGGAAGCATGATTATAACAACGGGCTTTGACCCGAATCCGGAAATCATCCTGCGTGCCCGGCGGCTTGCGGAGCATACCGGCACCGCCTTTGCACCGCGCGGGCGGTTGTCCATCCCGAAGATGGCAGAACGTTACGGGGATGCGGAAATCCTGGTGATTTTGCAGGAAGCCGTCCGGCTGATTACGCCTGACATGCCGGCGATGGAGTTTCACCCCAGTATGGGCTTTGTCCGGGCTAAGCGGATTCTGAAAGGGGAACCGGACCCTATTATTGAGGCTGCTGCGATGGAGCCCGGTGACAGCGTGCTAGACTGCACAGCAGGCCTGGGCAGCGATTCGCTGCTGTTCTCCGTTTACGGCGGAGAGAGCTCGTCTGTCACCGCACTAGAGAGCTCTCTTCCGCTGTATGCGCTGCTGCTTGAAGGGATGAGAGAGTATGTCTCCGGGCAGCCCAAAGTGAACGAGGCGCTGCGCCGCATCCGGGTCGTGCACAGTGACCACCTGCAGTATCTGCGGAGCCAGCCGGACAAGAGCGTGGACATCGTTTATTTTGATCCGATGTTCAGGGTGCCGCTTACGGATTCTTCGGCGATCTCCCCGCTGCGCCAGTTCGCGAACGATGCGGCACTGTCACCGGAAAGCGTGGCCGAGGCGGTCAGAGTTGCCCGCAAAACCGTTTTACTGAAAGAAAAAGCATTAAGCGGAGAATTCGCGCGTCTCGGATTTACCGAGCTCCTGCGCGGCAGCTCCAAAACTTCGTACGGGGTGATACGCAATTGACAACGAAGACCAAACATAAGGTTCTGGTGCTTCTGGGACCGACTGCAGTGGGCAAAACAAGGCTCAGCCTGGAACTCGCAGAAGCCTACGGGGCTGAAATTATTTCCGGTGATTCCATGCAGGTCTACCGGGGTATGGATATTGGGACCGCCAAGATTACACCGGAGGAGATGCGGGGGATCCCTCATCATCTGATTGATATTCATGATCCGGAGGATGCCTACTCCGCAGCTGAGTTTCAGGAACAGGGCAAGAGGCTGATTGAGGAGATCAGCTCGAGGGGGAAGCTGCCTTTTATTGTCGGCGGAACCGGACTCTACATTGAATCTCTCTGCTACGGATTCCGCTTCTCCGAAGCTGTCGCGGACGAGGCCTTCCGCAGTGAACAGGATGCCTTTGCTGAAGAGCACGGAGCGGAAGCGCTGCATGCCAGACTGGCTGCTGTGGACCCTGTCAGTGCGGCCCGGCTGCATCCGAATGACCGCCGCAGAATCATCCGCGCGCTGGAAATTCACCATCAGACAAAGGTTACACTTTCCGCTTCCCAGGAGGGCCAGAAGAAGGAATCTCCATATGAGCTGTGCCTCATAGGTTTGACAATGGACCGGAAAATACTATATAAACGTATTGAGGACCGAATCGACCAGATGCTGGCTAACGGGCTCATTGACGAGGTAAAAGGACTGCTGGAACACGGCTACAGCAGAAATCTTGTATCCATGCAGGGATTGGGCTACAAGGAAATTGCCGCTTATCTCGCGGGAGAACTTACGCTGGACGAGGCCGTGACACTGCTCAAACGCGATACCCGCCGCTTCGCCAAAAGACAGCTGTCATGGTTCCGCCACATGAAGGACATTCAGTGGATCGACGATTTCGATGATCAAAACTTTCTTGAGAATTTTCAAAAAATACGTGATATAATAGCAGGAAAGTTTCTCTCAGGTCTTGAATATACTTCTGAACAATCTAATTGAACCATTGGGGGTACGTCATATGAACAAGTCCATTAACATCCAAGATACGTTCTTGAACCAGCTGCGCAAAGAGAATATCCCTGCTACAGTATATTTGACCAACGGATTTCAGATTCGGGGAATCATCAAAGCGTTCGACAATTTCACCATTGTCATTGACAGCGACGGCCGTCAGCAAATGGTGTACAAGCATGCCATTTCCACCTTTACGCCGCAGCGCAGCGTATCGCTGATGCAGGACAACACAAGCGAAGAGTAACTTTTTATTGTTTTGAATCGAAACCTTTTTGTTTATAAATCGTTTGAATAGAGAGTGCGAGAGCAACCTGAGAAGGTTGTTCTTTTCATTCGTGCTCATACTTTGAAGATATTTCCGAAAGGGAGTCAGGAGGAACCATGTCCAGAGACGAAATATCCAGGACGAACCGTAATAGACAGAGACCCTCAGGCAGTTCAAGCTCCAAGGGGAAGCCAGGAAAGCCAAAGAAAAAGAAAAAGTTCTTAACGAAGAAGCGTGTGCTGTGGAGTATGTTTTTCGCTGTGGCGCTGGCGGTTTTTTGTGCGCTGGGCGGTTACCTGTTCATTATGCTCAACGGCTCGAAGCTGCTGGATGAGAACAGGGATAAGCTGACCGTTAACCCGACAACCAAAGTGTATGACCGTAATGCCAATCTGATCGGCGAGCTGTCGCTGGAAAAAAGTGATCCGGTAGAATATGAGGATATTCCGCCGCTGCTGGTGAATGCTTTTGTCGCGACCGAGGATAAAAGGTTCTTTGAGCACAAAGGTGTGGATCTATGGTCCATCGGCCGTGCGGCCGTGAAGGATATTGCGGCACGCAGCATGGTGGAAGGCGGCAGTACCATTACCCAGCAGCTGGCCAAAAATATCTTCCTGACGCGTGACAAAACCTTTTTCCGCAAAGCGACTGAGGTATCGATCGCAGTAGCGCTCGAGAAGCAGGAGACCAAGGAAGAGATTATTACGATGTACCTCAACCGGATCAATTTCGGAGGAACTGTATATGGCATCAAAGCGGCCTCCATCCGTTATTTTGGCAAAAGCAATCTGGAGGACTTGGATATTTGGGAAATGGCCACGCTGGCTGCAATGCCGAAGGGTCCTTCCCGTTACAATCCGCTGCGTAATCCGGACCTGTCCAAGGAACGCCGTGCGGTAGTGCTGACGCTCATGAATGAGCAGGGGTATATTACCCAGCAGGAAATGGAAGAAGCCAAAGCCGTAGATTACAACTATAAGCCGCCTGAGAGCAAGCAGCGTTACCAGGCATTTATCGATTATGCAATTGATGAGGCGGAAGAGAAGTTCGGACTTACGGAAGATGATCTGAATATCGGCGGATACAAAATCTACACTACCATGGATAAGCATGCCCAGGAGACGGTAGAGGATGCGTTCGCAGACAGTGAGAACTTCGAGGAAAGTGCGGATGAGGAAATCGTTCAGGGTTCGATGACGATCATCAACCAGGAGAACGGAAGTATTGTGGCGCTGCTCGGCGGACGTAACTATGAGAAAAAAGGATTCAGCCGTGTGAACGACAGCCGCAGATCTCCGGGCTCAGCCTTTAAGCCGCTGGTTGCATACGCTCCTGCGCTTGAATCGGGTAAGTTTACAAGTGATTCCATGCTGAGCAACGAGAAGCAGTGCTTCGGGAAATACTGCCCGAACAACCTGCACGGTTATTCGTCGACGATCAGCATGAGCGCAGCGATTACAAAGTCGGAAAATATTCCGGCCGTGTGGCTGCTGAATGAAATTGGCGTGGACACCGGATTCCAGTTCGCTAAGAATCTGGGAATCGGCCTTGCAGATGAAGACAAGAACCTGTCACTTGCGCTGGGCGGGATGAGCAAAGGGACCAATACGCTGGAGATGGCTCAGGCCTACAGTGCTTTTGCGAACGGGGGCGAGCTCCGCGATGCGTATTCGATTAAATCGATTACTAATAGTGACGGGGATACAGTTTACAAGGCAAATACTACACCAGAACGGGTCATGAGCGAGCAGACCGCTTACCAGATGACGGAGATGATGCAGGAGGTAGTACAGGACGGAACGGGCAGAAAGGCCAAGATCAGCCGCCCGGTTGCCGGTAAGACCGGTACTACCCAAAGCGGGTACGACGGCATCAGCTCCAACCGTGATGTCTGGTTTGTAGGCTACACTCCGGAATGGACTGCAGCCGTATGGATGGGGTATGACAAACCGAGTAAGACCCATTTGCTCAAGAACAGCAGTCCGCTAGCCGCGGCGTTCTGGGGTAAGGTGATGGAAGAAGCGCTTGAGGGGATAGAGGAGAAATCTTTCCCTAAGCCTAACAATGTGGTCAATGAAGAAGTAGTTGAACCGACGGAGACGCCGGAAGCTGTAGCCACGGTAAGCGGCCTGTCAGCCTCTTACGATTCTTCGACAATGACCGTCAATCTCAGCTGGGAGCCTGTTCCGGGTGACGGGGTGGAATACCGGATTTACCGCCGGGAATCCTCGGAGTCCGAATACAGTCCGGTCATGAATACGACGAATGCAAGTGTAGGCGATATAAGCGCCATGCCTGGACTGACCTATGAATATTATGTTACGGCATATTATCCTGAGCTGGATGTGGAAAGCGAGCCTTCCGGTGCAGTAACCATTGCCGTGCAGGATGAGCTTCAGACCCCTGAGCCCGTGCCTACTATTGATCCTAACCTTCCGACGGAGAGTCCGGAAGATGAATGGAACGAAGGCGAAGGTAATTGGAGCGGCAATAACGGGAATGGCAACGGAAATGGTAATGGTAACGGTAATGGTAACGTTAATGGAAATGGTAATGGTAATGGAAATGGAAACGGAAACGGCAATGGCAACGGGAATAATGGTAACGGCAACGGGAATGGTAACGGTGGTGGCAGCGGAAACGGGGACGGCAGCGGTAACACCGGCGGAAGTGAGACTCCGCCGGAAATAACCGCTCCGCCGGTTCCGGCAACACCGCCCCCTGCTCCTTCTCCGGAGGCTACGGCTGCTGCCGGGAATCCGGGACCGGACAACGGTACCAACGCCGGTGTAGATCCTGCCGCAGGCTTTGTAGACGAAAGCAGTGTGCAGTAGCAGTTGTTGCTTGCTGAGCAGTATTGCTTTTAAACTTTAGTAAGGACAGAATTGTGATTTTAGTACATTTACAGGTTAACGCCAGCTGTGGAATCACCTTTTATTTTAAAGGTGCACCCGGCTGGTGTTTTTTTGTTTAGACCCGCCGCAGGTTAAAAGAGATCATTTAAGGTTAGATAATACTATCTGCATCCTCACCCGGTCCTAGTCTATTTGTGAAGCAAAGCGGACTTCAGTTGACGCGGAGAGCAACAAAGAATTAACATATAAAGAAGGGGAAGCAATTGCCAAAGCAATAATGGTCCGAAGACGGCCGACTTTTTAAATTGCGCATCGAAGAAGAGCCGCACTTTGTGGGATATTTTATAAGAGAATTGTTAATAGAGGGATATCTGCTCAAGCATTTGTCCATGACTGAGGTTATGAGCTTTCAGGAATGAAATCACGGAGAGGGTAATTCATATGAAACGTAAATTCGGAGACCGGGCCAACTGGCGCCGGATTACGCGCCGCCATTTTGCTTGCCGCTATGTGGAAACACGGGAGTTCAGCGGATATATTACGCTCTATACGATTTACGGGCTGAAGGAACCCCTATGGAAAAGCTATGGCAGGCATACATACCGCATTGCGGACAAAGGTTATTCGTGGCTCCAGTATTTCCCCAAGGACAGCCACTATATTGTGACGGCTATGTTTGATGATCGGCAAAATATCGTACAATGGTATATCGACACCTGCAAGGTTCAGGGCGTTACGGATCAGGGGGTCCCCTGGTTTGATGACCTGTATCTGGACGTTGTAGTGCTTTGGAACGGAGAAGTGTATCTGCTGGATGAGGATGAACTGGAGGAAGCGCTGGAAAGAGGCGATATCACCGACAGTGACTACAATCTGGCCTGGGCAACCGCCAAGAATATTTTACGCAGCATAGATGCACATGCCTTTCCCTTTTTCTCTCTCTCTCTGAAGCAGCGTGCCGAATTGTTCCATCACGGAGAATTCAGGAGGAAATAACATGGAATGGTATGTGTATCAGCGGGGATCATCACCGATCCGCAAAGTTTCGGGCAAAAGGCGGTCCCGCCGCAAACGCCGCCTGGCTGTTGCCTGTGCGGTTGTTGCAGCGGCCGGCTTGCTCTGGTGTGCCGTCGTTTTTAACAAAATCAACAGCGCGGTAACCTCCTCACCAATGGCAGAAGCGGATGCGGGAGTTATTCTTGGCATGTCAATGTGGGGGGACGTACCGAGCCCGGGCCTGAAGGAACGGCTGGATTACGGGCTGCAGCTGTACCGGGAAGGCAAGTTCGGGCGGTTTATTGTATCGGGGGGACTTGACCAGGAAGGCTATAAGTATACCGAGGGCCAGGGGATGCGCAATTACCTGGTAGAGCAGGGCGTTCCGGATGAGGATATCCTTATGGAGAATGAAGCTACCAGCACCTATGAGAATCTTTTGTTCAGCAAGGAAATTATGGATCGCGAGGGGATGGCTTCAGCTATTATCATCACTCATTCCTTTCACGGAACCAGAGCCCTGGAAATTGCTGAGGAGCTTGGTTATACCGCGCCTGAGCTGGGGCTGACCGAGTCTGCAGTCATGTCGATGGCAAAGTATAAATCGCGCGAAATTCTGGCCTATACCAAATGGAAGCTGCAGCAGCTGTTTCTGTAATTTCCGCAAAGTGATAAATAATCAGAATCTGCTAATAAGAACTTGTTAACAGGAATAGACTTGAGGTAGAGCAGTCAGCCCTGGATAATGAGGTGATACCGATGAACGGACGCGCAGCGGCGGCAAGCGGGCGGGAGGAAGGCAGACCGTCCAGACAGATTAATATTGTGCTGCGGAATCAGGAGCCTCCGGCGGCAATCAGCGGGGCGCAAGAGAAATCCAATTGTACACTTCCTCCCAAAAGCAACAGCTACGGAGGATTGTTTCAGGAACTGAGCCGGGAACTCGATGGTCTGGTCGGTTTGGATAATATCAAGGAGCTTGTGTTTGAGATATATGCCCTGCTGCAGATTACCCAGATGCGGAGTGAAGCAGGGCTTGCCAGCGGCGGCCAGGCTTATCATATGGTGTTCAAGGGCAATCCCGGAACCGGCAAAACAACCGTGGCGAGAATCGTTGCCAAGCTGTTTCAGCGCATGGGTGTGCTGAATAAAGGGCATCTTATCGAAGTGGAGCGTGCGGATCTTGTAGGCGAGTATATCGGCCATACAGCGCAAAAAACCCGGGATCTGGTCAAAAAAGCGCTCGGCGGCATTTTATTCATTGATGAAGCTTACAGTCTGGCCCGCGGCGGCGATAAGGATTTTGGCAAGGAAGCTATTGATACGCTGGTCAAATCCATGGAGGATCACCGCAGCCAGTTTGTGCTGATTCTGGCCGGATATTCGGACGAGATCGATCATTTTCTGATGAGCAATCCCGGTCTGCCTTCACGGTTTCCGATTCAGGTGGAGTTTCCGGATTATTCGATCGACCAGCTGCTGCAGATTGCAGAGCTGATGGCCAAAGAGCGTGACTATATTCTGATGCCGCAGGCGATACTCAAGCTTAAGCAGCATTTATTGGTTGAAAAAACAGAGAGCTTTCATGCTTTCAGCAATGCCCGCTATGTCCGTAACGCTATAGAGAAGGCTGTGCGTGCCCAGGCGGTGCGCCTGCTTCATCAATACGAGAGCGCAAGTCCCGGCAAGCAGGAGCTCATGACGCTCAGGACAGAGGATTTTAAGTTGTAAACATAAGGGTAATAGAGAGTAATATACACATTTAAAGGTGCAGAGATAAGGAGTACTAAACTTATGGCTACAACACATGACACACAGACAGACGTTCAAGACCGTGCAGTCCTGGTCAGTCTCGTTACAGACAAAATCAAGCGTACCGGTATAGATCCAGAGCTGTCACTGCAGGAGCTGGTTCTTTTGGCTGAAACGGCCGGTGTAGAGGTACTGGATGTCCTCCGCCAAAATAAAGAAACCCCTGACCCCAAATGGTTCATCGGCAAAGGTAAAGTAGAAGAGCTGCGCATGGCGGCAGACGGCTTGGGTGCCAATACGGCGATCTTCGACCAGGAGCTGTCCGGGGCCCAGGTACGGAATCTGGAAGAGGCACTGGATCTGAAAATTATCGACCGTACGCAGCTGATCCTTGATATCTTTGCCGGACGGGCGAAGACCCGGGAAGGCATCATTCAGGTAGAGCTTGCACAGCTCTCCTATCTGCTGCCCCGTTTATCGGGACAGGGCAAAAATTTGTCCAGGCTCGGCGGAGGTATCGGCACCAGGGGACCGGGGGAAAGCAAGCTGGAGACGGACCGCCGGCATATCCGGGGGAGGATTGATGAGCTTAAGCGCCAGCTTGAAGATGTGGTGAAGACCCGTGAGCTGCACCGTGAGCGCCGCCGCAAGAGCGGTGCGGTACAGGTCGCGCTTGTCGGGTATACCAATGCCGGTAAATCCACATTGCTGAAGCAGCTGACTGACGCTGATGTATATATCGAGAACCAGCTGTTTGCTACGCTCGATCCTACTTCACGTGTGCTTCAGCTGCCAGGCGGCAAAGACGTAGTGCTTACGGATACAGTCGGCTTTATCCAGAACCTTCCGCATGATCTGGTGGCTTCCTTCCGGGCTACCCTGGAGGAAGTGAATGAAGCAAACCTCGTGCTGCATGTAGTCGATGCTTCGTCCCCGATGCGGGAGGAGCAGATGGAGGTTGTGCAGTCCATCCTGCAGGATCTTGGCGCAGCGGGCAAACCGCAAATCGTGCTGTTTAATAAAAGTGACATTTGCGGGGACGAACAGCTGGAAATGCTGCCGTCAGGTCCCGGTTTTTTGAAGATCAGCGCCTTTAATCCGGAGGATCTGGCGAAGATCACGGAGGTAATTGCGGACCAATTGGCCGGGGATACACTGACCTTCCGGATTCCCGGAGACAGGGGAGATGTTGTATCGCTGCTCTACCGGGTAGGGGAAGTGCTGGAACAGAACTATGACGAGAATGATGTTCTCTACAATGTCCGGCTGAATAAAGAGGACTATTCCAAATGGAGCTACAAACTGGAAGAGTATGTTGTAGAGCAATAAGTAACAGCTGCTCAAGTTAAGATAGGATGGTTTTTCTGAGTCCCTGCAGAGCATGAAGAAGGTTTCGGCTGGTGCTGAAGCCGGACTTAAGCTTTGCGGGGCTGACTTTTGATGGCAAGTAAATGTGATGTAAGGAGAGAAAAAGGGGAAATGGTTGTTTTTGCAGAGGATTTATTACAGGCGGCGGAGGCTGCAGAGCTTGAAATTGAAGGTGCGGTAAAAGAGCTGGACCGGGTTGTAGACCACAATCAGTGGAAGGTCATCCAGGCGTTTCAGCGTCAGCAGGTCAGCGATTTCCATTTTGCCGGTTCGACAGGATATGCTTATAATGACCGGGGCCGTGAGGTGCTGGATCTTGTCTATGCCGAGGTATTCGGCGCAGAGGCCGCGCTGGTGCGTCCCCATTTCGCTTCCGGTACCCATACCATATCAACGGCGCTCTTTGGCGTATTGCGTCCGGGAGACGAGCTGCTGTACATTACAGGCCGTCCTTACGATACACTCCACAAGGTAATCGGCAAACCCGGAGACGGAACAGGCTCTTTGGCGGATTATGGAATCACTTACCGGGAGACAGCGCTTACGGCAGACGGTAAAATTGATTGGGATGAGGTTGCCCTGGCTGTTAACGGCAAGACTAAGGTTGTCGGTATTCAAAGATCGCGCGGCTATGACTGGCGTTCTTCCTTTACTGTGGCTGAAATCGGTGAGATGGTGACCAGGATCAAATCTTTGAAACCGGATGTCATCGTATTCGTAGATAACTGCTATGGTGAGTTTACGGAAAAACTTGAGCCTCCGCAGGTCGGTGCGGATCTGATTGCAGGTTCGCTGATCAAGAACCCCGGCGGAGGAATTGCCGAGACTGGCGGCTACATCTGCGGGCGGCGTGATCTTGTTGAATTGTCGGCATACAGGCTGACAGCACCCGGGATCGGCGGGGAAGTGGGTGCGATGCTGGGGACGACCCGCGGCCTGTACCAGGGGCTGTTCATGGCTCCGCACACTGTGGGACAAGCGGTTAAAGGCAGTATTTTTGCCGCTGCCGTGTTCCAGCGCTGCGGGTTCCAGACGAAGCCGGCCTGGAATGAACCGCGTACGGATCTGATTCAGGCCGTCGCCTTCGATGGACCGGAGCATCTGATTGCTTTTGTACAGGGAATCCAGAAGGCGGCAGCCGTGGACAGCCATGTCGTTCCGGAGCCTTGGGATATGCCGGGGTACGAGCATCCTGTCATCATGGCGGCAGGTACGTTCATCCAGGGCGGCAGCTTGGAATTATCTGCAGATGCGCCAATCAGAGCGCCTTATATCGGCTACATGCAGGGCGGTTTGACCTATTCGCATGTGAAATACGGGGTACTAATGTCCCTGCAGAGTATGAGGGAACGTAAACTTTTATAAAGAGTATTGTAAAGAAAACTCACACACCATTGACACGCCAAATTAAGAAATGTACAATGAGATGAGAAAAAGATCATTGGAAGGTTGGATGAGTCATGGGTGATGAAATCCGCAGAAATATGGCACTATTTCCTATAGGCATTGTAATGAAGCTTACTGATTTATCTGCCAGACAAATTCGTTATTATGAGCAGCACAGCCTGATCGTTCCGGCACGCACATCCGGTAACCAGCGTTTGTTCTCATTCAACGATGTCGAGCGCCTGCTGGAAATCAAAGCGTTAATCGAGAAGGGTGTTAACATTGCCGGTATTAAGCAGGTCATGAACCCTGTCTCGAAGGAGTCTGAAGAAGCTACGGTAATAACCCCTGACACAGAAGTTAGACGTAGAGAGTTGTCTGATTCGCAGCTTCACCGTTTGCTGAAGCAGGAGCTGGTTTCCGGTAAGAGGCCGGGACAAGTATCTCTTATTCAAGGTGAACTATCCCGGTTTTTTAATAAATAACATAAAGAGACTTGAAAGGGAGAGGGTAACGTGAGTTTTTCTAAAGAGGATATTCTACGTATCGCAAAGGAAGAAAATGTACGTTTTATTCGCCTGCAATTTACCGATCTGCTCGGTACAATCAAGAATGTTGAGATTCCCGTTAGCCAACTCGAAAAAGCACTCGATAATAAAATGATGTTTGACGGTTCCTCCATCGAAGGTTATGTGCGTATCGAAGAATCTGATATGTATCTTTACCCTGACCTCAGCACTTGGGTAATCTTCCCGTGGGTGACTGACAGCCGTGTTGCACGCCTGATTTGTGATGTGTACATGCCTGACGGAACGCCTTTTGCCGGCGACCCGCGCGGTATTCTCAAACGCTGCCTGAAGGAAGCTGAAGAGATGGGTTATACAGCCATGAACGTCGGTCCTGAGCCGGAATTCTTCCTGTTCAGAACGGACGAGAAGGGCAATCCGACTACTGAGCTGAACGACCAGGGCGGATACTTTGACCTTGCACCGATGGATCTCGGGGAGAACTGCCGCCGTGAGATCGTGTTGACCCTTGAAGAGATGGGCTTCGAAATTGAAGCTTCCCACCATGAAGTGGCTTCCGGCCAGCATGAAATTGACTTTAAATATGCAGACGCAATCAAGGCTGCGGACCAGATTCAGACCTTTAAGCTTGTCGTGAAGACAGTTGCCCGTCAGCATGGCCTGCATGCTACATTTATGCCTAAGCCGCTGTTTGGTATGAACGGTTCCGGTATGCACGCACACCAATCCCTGTTCAAAGGCAGCGAGAATGTATTCTACGATGAGAGCGATACACTTGGACTGAGCAAAACAGCCCGTTATTACATGGCAGGTATCCTGAAGCATGCACGTGCTTTTGCCGCCATTACTAACCCGACTGTCAACTCTTACAAACGTCTGGTTCCTGGTTATGAAGCACCTTGCTATGTGGCATGGTCTGCCAGCAACCGCAGTCCGATGATCCGTATTCCGGCTTCCAGAGGACTCAGCACACGGATTGAGGTTCGTAACCCGGATCCGGCAGCTAACCCTTACCTTGCACTTGCTGTAATGTTGAAGGCAGGTCTGGACGGCATCAAACGCCAGCTTGACCTCCCGGCTCCAATCGACCGCAACATCTATGTGATGTCTGAGGAAGAGCGCATTGAAGAAGGCATCCCAAGCCTGCCAGCCGACCTGAAGGAAGCGCTGAACGAGCTGATCCGCAGCCATGTCATCACCGAAGCCCTCGGCGAGCATGCACTGGCCCACTTCTACGAGCTAAAAGAAATCGAGTGGGACATCTATCGGACACAAGTACACGAATGGGAAAGAGATCAGTACATGACTCTTTACTAGGATAAAGCAGCCCTTGGCGCGAAAGCGTCGGGGGCTTTTTTTGTGGGATGGGAAGGGGATTAGAAGCTCGACATTTGAGGTGCTTTTATAGCCAACGTATTTACGAACTTACGGTAGTAACCCCGGACAATCAAAAAGTTAGTACCGTTGCTTGCTTGATCAGAGAATATCCGCTTTTTTCCATACTGGGCGGAAGCGTTCTATGCAGCATGGACCCACTGCTTTAGCAATGTATATTTACGTAACGCAGTCAAAGACTTGTAGCATCAAGCCTTTGACTGCCGTTGCATATTTCTTTCAATCTGTTACAGGCTGCTGAACACAATATTCCGCAGCTTGCGGGTGACAGGGAGAGTGCCGGCGTCTTTTTTCTGCACCATAAACAGTACGCTCAGCGCGTCCTGAGGGCTGTTCGTGAAATAAGCGCCAAGCCAGCCGTGCCAGCCGTATTCACCTTTGCTGCCGATATGTCCGGCTTGGCCGGGCTCGGTCATAATGCGCATCTGGTTGCCATAGCTGTGACCGCAGCGAGAATGCCATAAGGTGAAGCCCTTTTGCTGTAGCGGCGTTAAGCCAGCCGAAGTCATATACTGCACAGTTCTTGGTTTGAGCAGCTGGTGCCCGTGGAGACTTCCGTTGTTCAAAAGCATGGTGGTGAATTTGGCCGCGTCATCGATCGTAGAGGCAAGTCCGGCTCCGCCGGATTCAAATGCCGGTTCGCGGTCAAAGTGGTGATTAACTCCCAGTTGACTGTCATCATATCGCTTAAGTCCGCCTGCCCCGTTATCCTGATAGGTTCTGGCGAGCCGGCTTCGCTGCTCAACAGTCAGCCAGAAGCCGGTATCCTTCATGCCCAGCGGCCCGAAAAATTCCTTCTGCAGAAATTCCCCGTATCGCATGCCGCATACTGCTTCCACAACTGCGCCGAGTACATCCCCTGAAGTTCCATACTGCCAGAATGATCCCGGCTCGAATGCAAGCGGACCCTGGCCCAGCCTGTCTGCGAATTCCATAGTAGTCATCGGATTCTCGCCGAACATGCGGCTGCTCAGTTCATGAATCAGCGTTTCTGTATGTTGCCCCGCCGGATCTGTACCGCCGTAGACAAGTCCAGAAGTCATATTCAGCAGATCATGGATGTTGGCTTCTCGTACTGGAGACGTCAGTCTGCCGTCCTTAACTACTTTTTGATTACGGAATCCGGGTATGTAATGGCTTACAGGATCAAACAGATCCAGTTCTCCCCGTTCCAGAAGCAGCATGATGGCTGCCGCGGTCACAGGCTTGCTCATGGAATATAAGCGGAATATGGAATCTCTGCTTATGGGACGCCCCGCCTCAATATCAGCCAGGCCGTCCTCATGATAAAATACTTCTTCGCCGTTTTTAATGACCATAAAGTTAGCACCGGCAATCTCGTTGTTAGCAATACTGGTACTGAGCGTTTTGGTCAGCTGTGCGGTTGTGCCTGAATCGAGCATGGTCTGTCTCCTTTTTAGCAGTTTTTAATGAGTATATTAAGTGCTTTAATGAAGCTTGTATAGTGATATTGCTGTGACATCCCCCAATTATGAACTACATACTTTTATAGACGCATCTGATTCCTCCGGGAATGTAATAAAAAACTGTGACATCAATGAGGAGGTAACTCTTCGCCTGCCTGGCATATTAATATATTTTTCACTCAATTTTCACACCTGGGAAAATAGCTTAAACCCTAGAGCACGTAAGGAGAATTTAATAGATTTACTACACGAATGGATCTCCAGTTTACCCAGCTATATTAGGGGTTTGTTTAAAGATTTGAGCTGCGAAAGTTGAGTTAATAATTACATTGTTAAATCTGCCGCTGTGATTAGCAGCTTTATTTCGTTAACGGGCAGGATAGTTGAACAAGATAAGTGGACGTTTTTATGCCGCATATGACGCAAACTGTGCTTCATAAGAGAAAGACAGCCTATAGGCATGATTTGAATAGGTCAATTGCTAAAGACTGTTTCAAAATTAACTGTTATGTATGTAAATTTGTTTGAATGCCGTTTTCAATTGCTTTAGCTAATCCTTCTGGATTCTCCCAAGCCATAGAATGCCAGCGATTTGCTGTGTATTTGAAGTCAGAGTCATCGGGTTTGTCACTATAACCGGCACCAAAAAGATCAACAATAATATAACGGTGTCCTTTTAACGCTTCTTGAGTTGCCACTTGTGGATAATCGAACGAGCCAGTACATCCTAGGCCATGTATAAATAAAATGGTTTTTTTTCTCCTGGGAAATCACTATAACGAAGCATACAATTCGCGGTTTTAACAAAAAACTCTTTCATATAAAAACTCCCTTTCTATACTGAATTACTTTCAAACTTTACCACTAAATTTGGAATCTTTATATATTGATCGGTTTGCTTATTATGCAGTACGAAGATGCGGACTATTAATACCTAATGCGCCTTAAGGAAGAGAAGATCGTTTTGATAACGAAATAATGTTTTTATCCTTATCGTCACCATGGTCGGCATTTTCTTCGATCTCTTTTTTCTCATCGTGAAACTCGACAAGAGAATGGGCCGTGATGTAGTCAAAGGGAGTGTAATTATTACTAGGCAATTTTCTTGTAAGTAATAGCTTGACAATGATGATTCCCAATAAGATATTTACAAGGCCGAATGATCCAACAAGCGTGACTTGCACAAAGTTCATTGATAAAACCCCCTTTGTTTAATTTTATAATTTAATGTTAATATTTTCAATTTCAATTCATGAATTCTGTAAACTAAACAAACCCCGGGATTTCCATCCCGGGGTTTCATTTACTTCATTTTATCCAGCGCTGCCTGCATCTGCTCCTCATTACTTTTTACAGCTTCGCTGTCAGGAGTGTCGGCACCGCGTAACACATATTTGGAGTTCTGATAAAAATCGAAGGCAAAATCGCCGGCAGGCGTTCCTTCGTTGGCCCGTTCCACAACGACTGCTTTGAAGATATTGGTCAGCATATATTCTGCGTCTTCTACCTGGGACAAATAATTCTGAGCGGTGAATTCCTCAACTATCTGTGATTGGAAATCCGACATTTCTTCGGCAGAAGGCTGATAGTCCCGGGCCAGTATTTCAACAGCATCGGCCTTTTGAGTGGCTTCTGTATCGGATTGGGCGATTTGCTTAATTGCTGATTCCCAATGGATGGATGGCGCTCCGGATGGTGCAGAGTCAGCGCTTGGTGAAGCCGCCGGTGCTTCAGTAGAAGCTGGCTCAGCAGCTGGCTGATCTGGAGCTTCGGTTGCGCTAACATCCGGCTGTGCTTGTTCAGTAGCCGCGGGTTCAGCTTGATCAGCAGTGTCTTCACCTCCGACTGACCATCCAATGACCCCTACGATAACTACGGCAATGACCCAAAACATCCATTGTTTATAAAATGGCCTCTTCAAAACTTTTCCCCCTTAAATATTACTGAAAACAATTTACCCGGATTATTGATTTCAGACCCAATTAATTTAATTGTTTGATACAATTGAAATACGTTATTTTATCCAAATGTCAGGAGGCGTCATATGAAATATATCGGATATGCTGTGATGCTGCTTGGCTTTCTGGTATGGTTCGCCGGTATCGGGCTGCAGGCACGGCATTTTGGTGAAACTGAAAAGCTGGTTATCCTTGCAGGGCAGTTGACGGTTGTGGCAGGAGGGATAGCCCAGATGATCATTAAAAGGATATTCAGCAAGAGAAGCAAATAATGCAAGCTTTTTAAGCCGCAAAACGATAAAGCCGGATCCTTCGGACCCGGCCCAGACGCAAACAAATTTTATTCACCAGTGTAACTTTTAACGTTTAAATAGCCTTTTCAACCTCACCGCCGTTCTCATAGGTTATGCTGTCGATCATCACCGCAATTTTTCCCGATGGAACCTCGAGAAGATATTCTGTATTACACTCCGCGAGCAGCAGCTGCATTCCCATAGGCGATAATAAGGAAATCTTGCCTGCCGACGGTTCGGTGTAAGCGGGAAACACAATCGTATGAGTGTCCGTATAGCCGTCCTCCAAATAACGCAAGTTCAGCCTGCTTCCTATTAATACGCGTGAATTGAGCTTGTCTTCGCTGAAATCGGACAGAAGCTCCTCCAGAGCGGCGCAGTATCTGTTAATCAATTCTTCGGCACTATTTTTAAGCCTGGTGCTGCCATTGCAATAAGAATTAAGAAATCCGTTTCTCTCTTCGTCAAAATAAATCAGCTGCTGAATCAGCTGGGTTCTTGAGCTTTGATAGAGTAGACTACGGTTCATAGTAGATTTCACCCCCTCTAAGAACAACATCCCTTGCTGCTGGATTAACCCTTTGTAACATGTGTATCCCTCCTGATCATTAATGGCACAGCCTCTCCGCTGAGAAGGATGTACAAATAAAGACCTCCGGCTGCGGAGACCTTCACAACAGTATAACAGCTTCCTAAAGAATAACCAATCATTGACAAAGTAAAGGCGTAAGCGACTTATTGTAAAATAGTGTATGAAAAACAATTGACCCGTGACCCGCTTGATGTTAAGCTAGGCTGAACGTAAGGCATTTTGCAGGAGACTGCGGGGTGCCTTGCTGCTTGTTTATCATCTGTGCCAAGGGGTGATGCGCCATGTGCATTTCGCTGGTTTCGTTAACAAGTGTTCCTATCCAAACGTAAATACGCATTTCAGATCTTTATAATTAAAGGAGAACGTGATGATTCAGGTAAAAGAGTTTGTCGATGGCGATAATTTTTATGCGGAGAATAAGGCCAATGAATTCCTTAAAGGACTTAGTGAGGAGCAGGTGGTGAATATCTGTTACGGTTCAGTGGTGAAATCATCGCGTGACGGGGCAGAGCACCAACGAAGCACAATACTGGTGGTGTACAAAACAGATGAAAAATAACAGCTGGAACTCGTTTTTCACCTTTTTGTCGCTGACTTCGACCTTATCGATTGTCATCCTGGTCTGCTATTTTGCTGTCACATCGTTCTGATCGTATAGAAGAAAACGTCCTTTTTCCCTGGCGGGGAGAGGGCGTTTTCATTTACAGAATGTCCCATATCAGGTATATTGGGAGTACTGATGACAAAGGAGTGTATGTGAAATGTCGGTGTATCCCGGTGCTTTTTTTCTGAGTGGATTAGGTCTATTCTCTATACTGATATGGCTGGTTACGGCGGCGGCATGTGTATACGCTTTTATTCTGTTTGTGAAGCTGGCCCGCAGAGGAATTGTTGCTCTGGATTTGTACATACACGCCAAAAACCTTGAAATACGCAGTACCTACGAATCCGCAGGCAAGGGGGAGTTCCGGTGAAAGCTCCATACAAAGTGCTGGAAAGCGATGCAGATCTGTTCACTGCGGCCTTGGCCCAGGTAAAAGTTTATGTCGTGCAACTGGTCAACGGACGCCCGCATGTCATTGCTGACTATGCCGGGCCTGTGCAGAGATGGACGCCGGATGATGTGATGATTGCGGGGATGCTGTATCAGCGGGATGAATTTGAGTTTCGCGTGCGTCTGTCTATTACGAAGTAACAGTTCCTGTACATGTCTGTTCATAGTTAACTGTCACTATTAAATAGAAAACTGCCGGATCACACAGGCACAGAAGGTTGGCATTGCATCTCTTATACTATCAAAAGTAAAAGAGGTGTAATGATGACACAGACTGAACGTGCAAGAATACGCAGGGCGCTTAGAGCGCTGCAGGCACAGCGTGCGGTTTTGCTGGAAAGACTTGAGGAAATCAATGAGAACCTGCGCCGGATCCCGAATCCCAGCCGGGCCAGACGTGAACTGCTGGCAGCCAGAGCATCGATCAGAGAAGCATTGCGCTTAAACCGTGTCGCGAGCAGACTCTTGCGCAGTATCCTGTAACTGTAAAATGATATTTAAGTATGATGAGGCATCCTGCGGGATGCCTTTTTGCTTATTCCGGAATAAACAGCCCCGCGTCGGTACAATGAGGTTGGATTTATTCCCGAATCGTTACCCGTGTTCCAATAGGAATGATCGCAGCGAGGGCCACTACATCTTCATTGTACATCCGGATACAGCCCAGTGACACCATGTGCCCGATAGAGGCAGGGTTATTCGTTCCGTGAATGCCGTAATGCGGCTTGGACAATCCCATCCAGAAGGCGCCAAAAGGCCCGCCGGGGTTAGGCTGCTTATTGATAATGGTGTATTCGCCGACAGGGGAGGCAGTGAGGACCTTACCGATCCCGACCGGGAACCCCCGGGTAACCTTATCGTTATCCAGCAGATACAGCATTCGTTGGGACAGGTCGACAATAATCCGGTAATTAGGCATGGGGCAGCACTCCTTTGTTAACAGGATATGTGCCGGGAGTCTTTACGGTTCAGGAACTTTCAGGATATTGGCAAAATAAAAAGACCGCTTCGCCAGGGAGGCGGTGCAGTCTTCAGGGAGAGTTAATTTTTAGTGGATGTCACGGAAAAGTCCGATGACTCTGCCTAATATCGTTACGCGGTTAAGGCGGAGAGGTTCGTAGGCCGGATTCTCCGGCTGCAGCCGGATATGGTCACGTTCCTTGTAGAAGGTCTTGACAGTTGCTTCATCTTCTTCTGTCATGGCAACAACAATATCACCATTGTCAGCAGTCTGCTGCTGGCGGACGATGACATAATCGCCGTTCATGATGCCAGCTTCAACCATACTGTCTCCGAGGACAGAAAGCATAAATACCTTGTTATCCCCTACATAATGAGTAGGGAGCGGAAAATAGTCTTCAATATTCTCAGTTGCGGTAATCGGTAAACCGGCGGTGACTTTACCGACGACAGGGATCCGGGTAACTGTCTGAACGAACTGATGCACATTCTCGGAATCTTCCTGGCCTAGCAGCTCAATGGCACGCGGTTTGGTCGGGTCGCGGCGGATCAGGCCTTTCTTCTCCAGACGGTCCAGATGACCATGCACAGTGGAACTGGAGGCCAGGCCTACAGCTTCGCCGATTTCCCGGACGGAAGGAGGATATCCCTTGCTGCGGACTTCGTTACGTATAAATTCCAGGATCGCCAGCTGGCGACTCGAGATCTTTGACATCGGAATCAACCCCATATGATATGTTTGGGAAAATTATAACATAGAACTGCCGTTCGTACAAACATAAGTTCTAACTATCTGCATTTTTGGCAAAAACAAAACTGCGAACAGCTGTTCGAAAAAACTGTTGATCAAAACACATGTTCGTGTTATATTATTTTCGAAAGTAAGAACAAGTGTTTGGAGGCCGATAATTATGTTAAAATACAGTACATACCGCAGCATTTACGATGAACCCCGTCAGGTGCAGGCTGCCAGTAATCATTCCGCTTCAGCTTATATGAACGAAACTAAAGGTTCCGCTGTTGATAAGTTAACATCAATTATGAGAGTGCTTCGCCAGGTTAGCCTTGTTAAGCTTGTGCTGGTGCTCATGTTAGTAATTTCCGGCTTTACTGTTGTAGGCAATGTGTTCGCAGGTTCAACATCTTTGATTACCGAGAGCAAGCGGGTTGTAGTCGAGCGAGGAGATACACTGTGGAGTATTGCACTGGAGAACAAACCCTCCAATATGAAGACCGCAGTTTATATAGAAGGAATTAAACAAACCAGCGGTTTGAAAGATACCAGGATCAAGGCCGGGGATGTTCTGACTTTGCCTGTGTATTAATGCTTAGTGTCTGTTATACTTAATCTCTAAGAGCTTTCAGGGAGCAAACCTTGACAAGCTCTTTTTCTCATGGCAAAGTTAAAATGATATTTATAGGGAGGGAAAAGAATTGAATATTGATGAATTGGTCGCACGCATCAACGAATTGGCCCGTAAGCAGAAAAGTGACGGCCTGACTGAAGAGGAACTGGCAGAACGCGCCAAGCTCCGCGAAATCTATCTGGGCAACATCCGCCGCAACTTCCGCGCCCAGCTGGATACCATTGAGATTGTGGATGAAGACGGGAATGGACAAGGCAGCAAGGGACCGTTACAGTAACCTTTTGTCTTTTTCATAGATATTTCAGAATGACTAGGGGGAACTTAGATGGCCCGTTCTTGGGAAAGAATGGTTCAACGCAACACACAGCAGGTCAACAAGCAAAGAAAGAAGCAGGGGAAGGACTCCATTTATGCTGCTTCGTCTAAATCAGCTGCCAAGAGCACTGAGGTTTTTAAGGGCCGCAACATTGTATTTCCGGTAGTGCTAATGCTGCTTGGAATCATGTTCTGGGTGGTCGGTTCCATTGATGAGGTGCAGGGACAGGGCGTTCTGGCGAATTGGCTGGGGGTAGTGCTGTATTTTGCACTTGCGGCGCTGTTGTTCTTCCGCAGACCGTATTTGAAGGTAGAACGCGATAGAGTTTCTACAATTAAATACAACCGCGAACGGTTTCTGAAGGCTTCAGAAATTGAGAAAATCACATTGTCCCGCAATGTTGTAATTCTGAAGTACAAAGGCAAACGCAAGCAATGGCTTTTCTCCAAACTGATTAACCGTTATGACACTGAGGCGATGGGTGCAAGCCTTGCGCAGTTCGCCAAGTCCAACAATATTGAAGTAGTGCACGAGTAGAACCAGCACAGGGAGAGGGAGAACGATAATGCCGATTAACGCCGTACTATTTGACCTTGACGATACACTGCTTTGGGATGAGCGGAGTATTGAGGAAGCATTCCAGTATGCCTGTGAAGCTGCGGGAGATTCCATTGACCCCAAAGAACTGGAAATTGCCGTCCGCAGGGAAGCAAGAAGCCTTTATGAATCATACGAGACGTTTCCTTTTACCAAAATGATCGGTATTAATCCTTTTGAAGCGCTGTGGGCGAATTTTTCGGCCGGCGAGCAGCAGGAATTCCGCCAGCTGGAGCAGCTTGCTCCCGGTTACCGGAAGGAATCGTGGCGCAGAGGTTTGGCGTCGCTTGGCGTAGATGATGAACAACTGGCGGATACGCTGGCCTCCAGATTTGCTGCTGAGCGCCGTAACCGGCCTTACATGTATGAGGAAACACTGCAGATTCTGGATGAGCTGAAAGGTAAAGTCAAGCTGCTGCTGCTTACGAACGGCTGTCCTGCCCTACAGCAGGAGAAGCTGGACGGAGTGCCTGACCTGATCCCTTACTTTGACCACATTGTCATCTCAGGCAGTTTCGGCAAAGGAAAGCCGGATAAGGAAATTTTCCAGCATGCACTTTCCCTGCTTGATATTTCCCCTGAACAGGGAATGATGGTCGGCGATAAATTGACGACGGATATTCTCGGCGGGCGGACCACTGGTCTCACAACCGTCTGGATCAACCGTACCGGCAAAACTCCGAACCCGGAGATTCAGCCGGACTATGAGATCAAGCATCTCTCTGAGCTGCTCCCGCTGGTGCAAACTTTATAATATTATTTACACAAGGGGTGTCCCGGAGCCGTTCGGCTTGAGGGGCATCCTTTTTCTATATAAAGAGCGGCTGGAATATATCTGTATATGATCCTGGTCACAAAAATATAGGCAATATAGAATCCCATCTCCGAAAAAGCGACTATGTTGTGTATAATAAGTAGAAGAATGAGTGACGCATAATGTAAGTTCTATGGAACGACCGGTCAAGCGCAAGATTGTCCAATGTACATCACCTTATCCTCGGGAGGAATCCGGATGAACAAACCGAAACAATGGATGGCTCTGATAAGTATTGCTGCAATAACGGTGCTTGGCGGCTGTTCCGGTAACAACAGTGAACATGACCATATGCATACAGCAGCAGATGTATCCATGGAGCCTATCAAGGTGGAGCTGAGCTGGAGTCCGGCGGATATTTCTGTCAACCAGATGGTAATCTTCGAGGCAGTGGTTACCCAGGAGGGGGAACCGGTGGATGATGCCAGAGAGGTGGTTTTTGAGATTGTGAATTCCGGGGATGAAACGCAAAAGTTGGAGCTGGCAGGAGAATCTGCAGGTAACGGTACATATATAGCGGAAGGAAGCCTTAACCAGGAAGGCACATACAAGGTTACTTCACATGTAACAGCACGGACACAGCATTCCATGCCGTCCAAAGAGCTTTCAGTGCTGCCATAAAAAGATGAAAAACGGCATTATAACAATAAACTATAATGCAGAAAAGGCTGGAAGGCTGTTCGATTCCGCTTTATTCTGCTAAACTTACTCTAATGTTTTTCTGGGGGGATATGAAGTGGCTAAATATACACTTGCTGAAAGCTTGCAGAAACGAATACTGATCCTTGACGGGGCAATGGGCACAATGATTCAACAGGTGCCGCTTACGGGAGAGGATTTTGGCGGGGAAGAGCTTGACGGCTGTAATGAAATGCTGGTGCTTACCCGGCCCGAAGTGATACAGGACATTCATGAGAAATATCTTGAAGCAGGTGCGGATCTGATTGAGACGAACACCTTTGGCGCAACCTCGGTTGTGCTTGCCGAATATGATATTCCCCAGCGGGCGAGAGAGATTAACCTGGAGGCAGCCCGGCTGGCCCGGAACGCTGTGGATAAATACGATACGCCTGAACATCCCCGTTATGTTGTGGGTGCGATGGGGCCGACAACCAAAACGTTATCTGTTACCGGTGGGGTAACTTTTCAGGAGCTGGTCGACAGTTATGAAGAGCAGGCCATCGCTTTGATAGACGGGAAAGTGGATGTGCTGCTGCTGGAGACTTCACAGGATACACTGAACGTAAAAGCCGGAAGCATCGGCATCCGCAATGCTTTTGAGAAAACAGGCATTACACTGCCGGTGATGATTTCGGGAACGATTGAGCCTATGGGGACGACACTGGCCGGCCAGAATATTGAAGCCTTTTACATCTCGCTGGAACATTTGAAGCCGATCTCTGTCGGGCTGAACTGCGCAACAGGACCGGAGTTCATGCGTGATCACATCCGCTCCTTGTCGGCAATATCGTCGGCCGCGATCAGCTGCTACCCCAATGCAGGGCTGCCGGATGAGAACGGGCATTATCATGAGTCGCCGGACTCTCTGGCCCGCAAGCTTGCCGGCTTTGCCGAGAAGGGCTGGCTGAACATTGCCGGAGGCTGCTGCGGAACCACACCTGATCATATCCGTGCCATGGCAGAAGCGCTCACGGTTTATCCTCCCCGCCAATTGGACGGTAATCATCCGCCTGCATTATCCGGTATAGACCCGGTTTATATCGAGAATGACAACCGCCCTTATATGGTAGGGGAACGCACCAATGTGCTCGGTTCGCGGAAGTTCAAGCGTCTGATTGTGGAAGGCAAATACGAGGAAGCTTCGGAAATTGCCCGGGCCCAGGTGAAGAGCGGGGCGCAGGTTATCGATGTCTGCGTGCAGGACCCGGACCGTGATGAGAGCGAAGATATCAAACAGTTCCTGGAACTGGTCGTCAAAAAGGTGAAGGTTCCTTTGATGATCGACACCACCGATCCCAAAGTCATTGACCTGGCACTGCAATACTCCCAGGGCAAGGCGATAATTAACTCCATTAACCTTGAAGATGGCGAAGAGAAATTCGAGCTGGTCACACCGCTGATTCACAAATACGGTGCAGCGATTGTTGTCGGCACCATCGATGAATCCGGGCAGGCAATCAAAGCCAATGACAAGCTGGAGGTTGCCAAACGCTCTTATGATCTGCTGGTCAACAAGTACGGGCTTGCGCCGGAGGACCTGATCTTCGATACCCTGGTATTTCCGGTAGGGACAGGCGATGAGCAGTATATCGGCTCTGCCAAGGAGACGATCGACGGTATCCGACTGATCAAAGAAGCGCTTCCTTCCGTTCATACCATTCTCGGGATCAGCAACGTTTCGTTTGGTCTTCCGGAGGCCGGGCGTGAAGTTCTGAATTCGGTATTCCTCTATGAGTGCACTAAGGCTGGACTAGACTATGCCATTGTCAATACGGAGAAGGTGGAGCGTTATGCCTCCATTCCGGAAGAGGAACGGCATTTGGCAGAGCAGCTGATTTATAATACGAATGATGACACCCTCGCGGCATTTGTCGCTGCATTCCGTGAGAAAAAAGTGGAGAAGAAGGAGAAGATTTCGAATCTCTCCCTCGAAGAACGGCTCGCTTCTTATGTTGTTGAAGGAACCAAAGAAGGCCTCATTCCTGATCTCAACGAAGCGCTGACCAAAAACGGCCCGCTGGAGATCATTAATGGTCCGCTGATGGCGGGGATGTCAGAGGTCGGCCGGCTGTTCAATAATAATGAGCTGATTGTCGCAGAAGTGCTGCAAAGCGCTGAAGTGATGAAGGCCTCTGTAGCCCATCTGGAGCAGTTTATGAAGAAGGACGAGTCTTCCGTCAAAGGCAAAATCATGCTGGCGACCGTTAAGGGAGATGTCCATGATATCGGTAAAAACCTTGTGGAGATTATTCTCTCCAACAATGGTTACCAGATCGTAAATCTGGGTATAAAAGTACCACCTGAAAGTATCATTGAAGCCTTCCGGCGGGAAAAAGCCGATGCCATCGGCCTCTCGGGCCTGCTGGTGAAATCCGCCCAGCAGATGGTGCTCACCGCACAGGATTTGCGTTCTGCAGGGATTGATGTACCGATCATGGTGGGCGGCGCCGCCCTGACCCGTAAGTTTACCAAGACCCGTATCCGGCCTGAATACGACGGGATGGTACTGTATGCCAAGGATGCCATGGACGGCCTGGATATTGCCAACCGGCTGATGAATCCGGCAGAACGCGCCAAGCTGGAGGAGGAAATCCGCCTGGAAGCAGAGACAGCGGCAGCAGCGGCTCCGAAGCAGGAGCTGCCTGTGCTGACCCGTGCAGTCCGTTCCAAGATTTCAGCGGATGCGCCAGTATATATTCCGCCTGATACCGAACGCCATGTCCTGCGTAACTACCCGCTGGGGCATATCATTCCTTATGTGAACATGCAGATGCTCCTGGGCCATCATCTCGGTCTTCGCGGTTCTGTGGAGGCCCAGCTCGCAGCAGGCGATCCCCGTACCGTGGAGCTGAAGAATACCGTTGATGATCTTCTGCATCAGGCGATGCTTAATGGCACAATCACGCCTCATGCGATGTACCAGTTCTTCCCGGCACAATCGCAGGGGAACGATATTCTGATCTACGATCCGAAGGATACGTCCAAAATTCTGCATACCTATACCTTCCCGCGGCAGAATGTGGAGCCTTATCTCTGCCTTGCTGATTTCCTGAAGCCTGTGGAGAGCGGGATTATGGATTATGTAGGATTCCTGGTGGTAACAGCTGGACATGGGGTCCGTGAGCTGTCGACCGAGCTGAAGGATAAAGGTGATTACCTCCGCTCCCATGCCCTGCAGGCTGTAGCGCTGGAAGTAGCGGAAGGTCTGGCCGAGCGGGTGCATCATATGATGCGCGACACCTGGGGCTTCCCGGACCCTGCGGACATGACCATGAAGCAGAGACATGGAGCACGTTATCAGGGAATCCGCGTGTCATTCGGTTATCCGGCTTGTCCGGATCTGGAGGACCAGGGGCCGCTGTTCAAGCTCCTCTCCCCGGAGGACATCGGCGTACATCTTACCGAAGGGTTCATGATGGAGCCGGAAGCCTCGGTATCGGCCATGGTCTTTGCCCATCCGGAAGCACAGTACTTTAATGTTGAAAAAATGTAGCCTGTACCGACTATAGAGCCCGGTCAGAAGGAGCTGTACTCCTTCTCCGCGGAACCTCCCGTAACCGGGAGGTTTTTTGCTGGTACACAGGAATAACGGTTCTGTCACATCTGAAAGATGATTTCACTGCCCAAAAGAGGTAGAATTCATTTCATAGTGTCAGCAAGAAGAGAGGAGGCGTCTTATGGAAATATACTTTTTGGGAACCAATGCGGGCGTGCCCACGATTCAGCGTAATGTTACTTCAGTTGCGCTTAGGCTGCTGGAGGAACGCCGCAGCTTCTGGATGTTCGACTGCGGCGAAGGCACGCAGCATCAGGTGCTGCGTTCTCCGCTGCGGCTGGGCAAGCTGGAGAAGCTGTTTATAACCCATCTGCACGGTGACCACCTGTTCGGATTGCCGGGGCTGCTGTCCAGCCGTGGATACCAGGGCGGTACAGCACCGCTGACGGTGTATGGCCCTCCCGGGTTAAAAGCTTATCTGGACATTTCGCTGTCGGTAAGCCAGTCCCGGATTCCCTACAAGCTTGATATTGTAGAGCATACTGGAGGTCTGATTTTTGAAGATGACAGCTTTAAGGTGGAGGCCGGCCTGCTCGAGCACCGGATCGACAGCTATGGCTACAGGGTTACGGAGAAGGACAGTCCCGGAAGCCTGAATACGGAGCTGCTTATGAAGTTTGGGCTGAAACCGGGACCGCTGTACGGCAAGCTGAAGAAGGGTGAGGATGTCACCACAGAAAACGGGACAGTCATCCATGCAGCGGATGTTATTAACGAGCCTAAAAAGGGACGCATCGTGACGGTTCTGGGGGATACCAGGCCATGTGCAGGAACCTTGCCGCTGGCACAAGGAGCGGATCTCATTATTCATGAGGCTACCTTTGCCCATGACTTGTCCGAAATGGCTTATCAGTATCACCACAGTACGGCCAGGCAGGCAGCTGAGCTGGCACGTGAGGCAGAAGGGCGCGAATTGCTGCTGACCCACTTCAGTTCACGTTATGTATCACAGGAGGAGCTTGCCCCACTGCTGGAAGAGGCCCAGGCTGTCTTTCCGAATACACTGCTTGCCGAAGAGTTTTGTACCTTCCCGGTACACCGCAGACGCTCATAAATACAGGGAAATGCCCCGGGAAATGCATGGGGGAATCAAATTATTTTCCGGGAAAGCGCAGGAAATGACAGGGCGGCGGCAAAAAAGCCCTTCTGCAGCAGTGGTTCGATATCATTCGACGAAGTGTGTTAATTTTGAAGTATATGATCTTTAAAAAGTGTACGAAGCAGTAGGGAAAATGCCGAAAAAGTGTGCTTGGGCCTTAACTGGCGTGGAGCAGCCGGAATAAAATCCGGGTTCCATTTACAACCTTAATAATTAACAACATGAATGACTTTGGAGGAGGAGCTATGAAAGATATTGGAGGCTTGCTGATTGATCTGGATGGTACTTTGTTCCATGGCGGAGTGATGATCCCCGGTGCGGATAAGCTAATAGCAGGCTTGCGGCAGGCGGGCATTCCTTTTCTGTTTGTTACGAACAATTCGTCACGGACTCCTGCAAGTGTAGCTGCCCATTTAAGCGGTATGGGAATTGACGCCAAGGCGGAAGAGGTCTGCACCTCCTCGCTGGCGGCAGCGCGTTATATCGCCGGAGAATTGCCGGAGGCAAGGGTGGCGATACTGGGAGAAGAAGGGCTGATCCAGGCCTGTTCTGAGGCGGGACTGAGCATTGTTACGGAATCACCGCAGTATGTTGTGCAGGGGATTGACCGTTCCTTTACATACGAGTCACTGGCCCGGGTCTCCCGCTGGATCCAGGAAGGTGCCAAGTTCGTGCTGACCAATCCTGATCTGATGCTGCCTTCCGATGATGGCGTCATGCCGGGAGCAGGGTCGCTGGGAGCTGCAATTGAAGCCGCAAGCGGAGTGTCTCCGGTTGTTATCGGGAAGCCGGAATCACATCTGATCACGTATGCTACGGCTGTACTTGGCATTACGCCTGAGGAAGCTGTGGTGGTCGGTGATAATATGCGTACAGACATCTCTGCGGGCAAAAACGCCGGCTGCCGGACGATCCTGACACTGACCGGACTGACTACAAGAGACAATTATGAGCATTACCGGAGCATCACCGGCGTCACACCTGATGAAATATATACTGATTTAGCTGAACTAATGGTGATGCTCGGTGTATAATGTCAGAGGTATGACCATTTTACCAACCTAGAAGGGACGATTTTATTATGCCGGAACTGCCGGAAATGGAGAATTACCGGAAGCTGCTGAGTCAGCATCTTATAAATGTACCGATTACGGGCGTGACCGTAAACAGAGAAAAAACAATCAATATGGGGACAGAGGCATTCGTTAATGCGCTGGTCGGAGCACGGATCGTATTTGTGGAGCGCCGGGCCAAGCATATTCTGTTCCATCTTCACGACGGACGGAGACTGCTCCTGCATCTGATGCTGGGGGGATTGCTGTTCTACGGGACAGAAGAAGAGCGCCCGGAGCGTACAACCCAGGTCGAGCTCGTCTTTGGCGACCGGATCCTGTATTTTATGGGCCTGCGCCTCGGGTATCTGCATCTTCTGTCTGTAAAAGAAAGTGAAGCCGCGATGGGCAAGCTGGGTCCCGAGCTTCTCGACCGCAGAATGACGCCTGACCGGTTCGCCCAGCTGCTTAAAGGCCGGCGCGGTGCGCTGAAGAGCCTGCTGGTCAATCAGCAGGTCATGGCCGGAATCGGCAACTGCTACGCAGACGAGATCGCTTTTGAAGCAAGGCTTCTTCCATCAGCACAGGTTCAGAACCTGTCCGAAGAAGCGGTAGTCCGGCTGTACGACAGTGTACGCAAGGTCCTGACCGAAGCGACGGAAATCGGCGGCTATATGGAAATGCCGTTCATGGCTGGTGATACAATTACCGGCTCATACAATGACCAATGTAAAGTATATGACCGTGAAGGCGAGCCTTGTCTGCGCGGCGGGGGAAATATTGTCAAGATCGAGCTGTCCGGACGCAAGGTGTTTTATTGCCCGGATTGCCAGCATGAGGCATAGCATTTACGTAGGCGCTCATGTCAGCACGCGCGGCGGATTCCGGCAGGCAGCCCGGTCCGCCTGGGAGAGCGGTGCGACATGTTTTCAGTATTTTCCGAAAAATCCCCGCAGCCTGGCCCTGAAATCGCTGAATGTCAGGGATGCAGCGGAATGTGCCGCCTTCAGCCGGGAGAAGGGGATGGTCTCGATTGCCCATACGCCTTATCCGACCAATATGGCGGCAGGAACAGAAGGATTATCACCGCGCCGGCATATGGTAGCTTCCCTGCTGAATGACCTGGAAATTGCCGAGGCCTGCGGTTCGCTGGGGATCGTTGTGCATTTTGGCCACTTTGCCGGCATGGAGCCGTTACAAGGATATCAAAATATTATACAATGTATGAATGAAACGCTGGATGCCTGGGATGGAGCGGCCAAGCTGCTGATCGAGAATATGGCCGGCAACCGCGGAAGTGAAGGCATGACGCTGGAAGAGCTGGTCAAGGTCCGTGAGCTGTGCCGTTATCCTGGCAAAGTCGGGTTCTGCTTTGATACCTGCCATGCTTATGCCGCCGGCATCTGGAATCCTCAGGATACAGGGGCGCTGCTGAAGCGCGGAACCGAGCTGGATTATTGGCCGCATCTGGCCGCTGTACATCTCAATGACTCCCTATATGCTTTTGGTTCACGCCGTGACAGGCATGCGCGTATTGGTGAGGGGCATATTGGTGAAGAAAGTCTGCGGGAACTGCTGACATCAGAGCCTTTCCGCGGCAGGGCTGTGGCCATGGAAACGGAGAAAGATGCTGACGGGACCCACGGCCAGGAGATGGCTATGGTTCGCAAATGGTTTTGAAGCGGAGGATCGGCATTGATTAATGTATTTATGGACGACCTCAGAAAACATCCGCAGGGATTCACGCTGGCCCGGACTACAGAGGAATGTCTGCTGCTGCTGCGGGAATGCGAGGTTGGCATCTTATCTCTGGATTATGATATGGGGCCGGGCGATTACAGCGGGAAGGAAGTTGCTGCGAGGATTGTGCTGGAGCAGCTGTTCCCCCGTGAAATTTATCTGCATACCTCAAGCGCCAGTGGGCGCAGGAAAATGTATGAGATCTTGTATGCGGGTCTTCCTGCGGACACGGAGCTGCATAATGGTCCACTCAGCGCCGGAAGACTTGCTGAAATAGCGTCAGGGGCGAAGCGGAATGACTGAAATCGTGGAAATGAATCAAGCGGAATTACAGAATAAGCTGGAAAGTAAAGGGCGGCCTTTTGCAGCTTTCCTGTACACACCGCTGTGCGGGACCTGCAAGGCGGCAAGACGGATGCTGGAGGTAGCCGCGCATTTGCTGCCAGAGGAACTGGATTTAGGTTCAGCGAACGTGAATATGCTGCCGGACATCGTGAACCGGTTCCGTGTTTCAAGTGTACCTGCACTGCTGGTAGTCCCGGCAGAACGCGGAAGCGAACCGGAGATTTACTATTCTATGGGCTCTGTTGAAAGGGTGCTGGAATACATAAGGAGAGTGACTTCATAATGATATCATTACAACATCTTACCCTGCGCAGGGAACAAAGCCTGATTCTTGATGATGTATCCCTGGAAATGAAGCCTGGTGAAAACTGGGTGGTGCTGGGCCGTAACGGTTCAGGGAAAACAACGATTCTGGAAATGATGACCGGTTACCTGTTCCCGAGCAGCGGGTCGGTCGAAGTGCTCGGGTATAAATACGGACAATGCGATCTGCGCGAAGTCCGCAAGGAGATCGGGTATATCGGGCCGTCTCTCATGGAGAAGCTGTCGCTTAGTGATCCGGTATGGGAAGTGGTTGCAACCGGAGCCTATGCTTATCTCCGTTTCTACCAGGCTATACCTGAAGAAGTGAAGCAGCAGGCTGTCAAGCTGCTTGAAGATATGAATCTCGGCGGGCTTGCCTATCACCCCTTCGGCACATTGTCACAGGGCGAACGCAAAAAAGCAATGCTGGCGCGCTGCCTGATCGCTGAGCCGAAGCTGCTGATTATGGACGAGCCGTGTGCCGGCCTTGACCTGTATGAGCGCGAGAAAATGCTGGCGGAGATCGACAAGCTGAGACAGCGCAATGTCAATGTTGTCTATGTAACGCACCATGTGGAGGAAATTGTGCCGCTGTTTACGCACGTGGCACTGATCAAAGGCGGCAAACTGGCCGGTGCCGGGCCCAAAGAAGAAGTATTAACTGATGATATGATCATGGCTACCTTCGACATTCCAGCCCATATTGAATGGGACAGCGGTCGCCCCTGGATTAAAATCAGACCTGGAGGCAATTGATTTGAACGATTTTAGAGAAGATAACGGGGAGCAGGCCACTGCTCCTGAGACAAAAACCTATTCAAGATATATCTGTACAGCTAACCACGGCTTTGCTCCTTATGCCCAGGAAGAGCTCCGGCGTCTGTTCGGTGCCGTCAAAAGTACGCTGCTGCTGCCGGGCGAAGTCTTCCTGGCGACGCTTGAGGCAGAGCCGGAAGAGGTGACACGGCTGCTGAGTCAGAACCTGCCGGTATTTCTGCGCCATATTCAGCCAGTCCAGTTCCAGGATCAGGGCGACATGTCCGCACTGGAACGCCTTGCGGTCTATTTAAGCCGCCGCCAGGAGCTGGAGGGTGCGAAAATATCGCTGCATGTCCGCAAAGGGCAAGCCTCCTTCTGGCAGGACAGTCCCGGGGAGCTGCGGGAATGGCTGCAGGAGCGGCTCGGGAGTCTTGAAGCAGAGTTTACTGTACAGGACCCGGCCTGGGTTATTTCTGTATATGCAGATCGAGATGCGCTGTATGCCGGTGTATCCCGGCCCGAAGAAAACCTGTCAAGCTGGAACGGCGGGATGATCCGTTTCCGGAAAGAGGACGGCCAAATCTCACGCGCCAAGTTTAAGCTGATGGAGGCCGAGAAGGAATTCGCCATTCCATTTGCAGGCTTCCGTAATGCTGTGGATATCGGCGCTTCTCCGGGCGGCTGGACCTCTTTTCTGCTGGAACGCGGCCTGAAGGTCACCGCAGTTGATCCCGCGCTCATGCATGAGTCACTCCGCAAGCATCCCGCGCTGAAAATTCTGCGCAAAAATGCCGGTGAAGTAAAATTCCGCGAGAATGAATTTGATCTGCTGGTCTGCGATATGAGCTGGAGCCCGAAGCTGATGGCGAAGCTCGTTACAGGCCTGCTTCCGAGTCTTGCACCCGGAGGAACAGCGGTGGTTACAGTCAAGCTGATGCATAAGAAGCCGATGGCTGTGATCAAGGAGATTATCGCCATGTTCGAAGGTGAACGGATGCAGATACAGCGGGCGAAGCAGCTGTTTCACAACCGGGACGAGATCACACTTTATATGATTAAGTATTAAGCAACTGAATAATATGTTAGCAGATCGAAGAGGGAAAGCATCCCGCTCAGCATGCTGCCGGTTATCCGGCGGTTTTAGCTTGGGCGGCGGAGCTTTCTCTCTTTTATTTTTATTGGTACAAGGAGGAATTATGGATGAAATTCCAATCGAAGCTTGCAGCAGGACATATTCTTGGCGGAAGATACATCATTACAGGGTTGATCGGCTCAGGGGGGATGGGCCATGTTTATCTGGCGGAAGATCTGCGGCTGAAAGGCAAACGCTGGGCGGTTAAAGAAGGCATGCAGCTTGAAGGAGGTTATGGAGATCTGCAAGCGGAGGCAGAGCTGCTGCTGTCGCTCAACCACCGTCTGCTTCCGGGTGTGGCAGATTTTTTTGCTCCGGATGAAGCGGGATATTGTTATTTGGTGATCGATTACATTGACGGAATCAGCCTGGCGCAATATATGGCTGGCCACCCTGAGCCTATAGAAGGGGAAAAGATTATAAGCTATGCGAGACAGCTGCTTGAAGTATTGGAGTATTTGCACGGTCTTCATCCGCCGCTCATTTACCGGGATTTGAAGCCGGGTAATGTGATGCTGACCGGTCCCGATGAGCTGAGGCTGATTGATTTCGGCATTGCGAGAAGTTACAGAAGCGGTTCAGCAGAGGATACAGAGAAGCTGGGGACGGTCGGTTTTGCGGCACCGGAACAGTACGGCAGAGGACAAAGCGGGCCGGCCTCTGATCTCTACGGATTGGGAGCACTGCTGCTGTATATGTCTTCTGGAGGACGGTACAGCAGCTGGCAGCCGGGAATGGAAAACCTGTTGCGCGGAAGAATACCGGAGGCGCTGAATCCTGTCATCCGCAGGCTGCTCCGCCATCACCCGGAGGAACGCTACCAGAGCGCAGCAGAAGTAATGCTGGCACTGGATGCAGCTGCATCTTTTAAGAAACAGGAATGGCGCGGAAGACTTGAAGCTTATCCCGGACGGTCCGAAGCAGTTGTCATTGCACTGCTCGGTACGGCGCCCGGTCTTGGAACGACACATACCTCGCTGGCTGTTAGCCATGCGCTGGCACGTAAAGGGTTGACCGCCTGGATAGATTTCAGTCCTGAGGCAGTGGTGTACGAACGCATGCGAAATGTGCTGCAAGGCGTTACAGACAGCGGAAGGTTCAGTGGCGGGACTGCTACCCGTATGGAATGGAGGGGCATTCATTTTTGGAAGAGACCTCCTCACGGGAGTATACCCGATTTGCCCGGAAGCCTGGATTACGCCTATATCGTTCTCGACCTCGGTTACGGGAGCGATCCGGAGAAGCTGAAAATGTTCGCGGACAGTGAACTTCCGGTGCTTATCGCCTCGGGAGCCGACTGGCGGCTTGAGGAGACTTTGCAATGGCTGCAGCGCAGCCGTCTGACACCACAGGATAAGTGGCGGATTTGTCTGCCTTTTGCCGGAGACTCAGCAGCAGCCCTGCTCGAAGAAGGACTCGGTATGATGAACGGCCGGGTTTGCAGCCTGCCGGTCCAGCATGACCCTTTTCTCAGCAAGGGAAAACTGGCAGTTGCAGTTAAAGCCCTGCTCGCAGACATACCAAGACCGGCGGTTCCTGGAAAACGAATTGGATTTTTTCAGAAAAAATCATAAAAACAGTGTTTGAATTACATTCTTCGTTCATTTTCGCTCATATTCCTGTTTTGCGATCTGATTTTATGATAAAATGGGCGTTATATGTACTGACATGATGTGCCTTACGTTACAAATAGACAGGAGTTATATAGAGAATTATGAGTTTACTTACAGTAGAAGATGTATCCCACAACTTTGGAGAACGGCAGCTGTTCAAGAATGTAAATTTCCGGCTGCTGCCCGGCGAGCATGTGGGACTGGTGGGTGCGAATGGCGTAGGCAAGTCGACGCTGATGAATATTTTGACCGGAACACTGCTTAAGGATAGCGGTAAAGTGGAATGGACGCCCCGGGTACGTTACGGATATCTTGACCAGCATACCATTCTGACACCGGGGAAGACCATCCGGGATGTATTGAAGGACGCATTCCTGCCGCTGCTGGAGCTGGAGAATGAGATGATGGCGATTACCGGTAAAATGGGCGATGCCTCACCCGAAGAGCTGGAGCAGCTGCTTGAACAGATGGGTGAAATTCAGGAGCAGCTGGATATCGGTGATTTTTATCTGATCGATGTCAAAGTAGAGGAAATGAGCAACGGGCTCGGCTTATCAGCTATCGGACTGGACCGTGACGTCTCCTCCTTAAGCGGGGGACAGCGCACCAAGGTTCTGCTGGCCAAGCTGCTGCTGGAAAAGCCGAACGTTCTGCTGCTGGATGAGCCTACCAACTATCTGGACGTAGAGCATATCGACTGGCTTACCCATTATCTGAAGCAGTATCCTTATGCATTTATGCTGATTTCCCATGATACAGAGTTTATGAACAAGGTCGTAGACGTTGTGTATCATCTGGAATTTGCCAAGCTGACCCGCTATACGGCCAATTATGAGAAATTCCTGGATATGGCCGAAATGAATAAAAATCAGCATATCGATGCTTACGAGAAGCAGCGGGAATACATCAAAAAACAAGAAGAATTCATCCAGAAAAACAAAGCGCGTGCATCCACATCGGGCCGGGCCAAAAGCCGTGAGAAGCAGCTGGGACGCATGGAGCTGATTGACCGGCCGGAGGAAGCGGCAAAGCCGACATTTTCGTTCAAAGAGAGCCGTTCGAGCGGTAAAACGGTCTTTGAGGGTATCGATTTCGAGATCGGTTATGACCGCCCGCTGCTGCCCAAGCTGAATATGACAATTGAACGCGGTGACAAAATAGCCATAGTAGGGTATAACGGTGTCGGTAAATCCACATTGCTCAAAACAATTCTTGGTGTCATCCCCCCGCTCAGCGGTAAAACGTATCTGGGTGACTACCTGAATCCGGCTTATTTCCAGCAGGAGGTCAAAGCCGCCAATATAACGCCGATTGAAGATGTGTGGAATGAATTTTCCGGTCTGACCCAGAATGAGGTGCGCGGGCATCTGGCCCGCTGCGGTCTCAAAAATGAGCATATCACCCGTCCGCTGAATATGCTGAGCGGCGGCGAGCAGGCAAAGGTGCGGCTATGCAAGCTGATGATGCGCGAGAGCAACTGGATTTTGTTCGATGAACCGACCAATCACCTTGATGTTACGGCCAAAGCTGAACTGAAGCGTGCGCTGCAGGAATACAAAGGCACGATTCTGCTGGTCTCCCACGAACCTGAATTCTATGACGGCCTGGTCACGAAGATCTGGAATGTAGAGCAGTGGTCGGCTCAAAAAGTATAAGGAGGTGCCGAGAGATGGGGAATAATGACCGGAACGGCCGGTATTCGCGGCAGGTCCGTTTTACGCCTTTTGGGGAGGAGGGGCAGCAGGGGCTGTCGTGCTCCAGTGTGCTGATTGTAGGAGCCGGTGCGCTCGGCACGGGCATTGCCGAGACACTGGCCCGCTGCGGAGTGGGACGGATTATTCTTGCCGACCGGGATTATGTAGAGTGGAGCAATCTGCAGCGCCAGCAGCTGTATACAGAAGAGGATGCGGTCCGGCGTCTCCCGAAGGCTGCGGCTGCCAAAGCAAGGCTTGAGCAGGTCAATTCGGAAATCATGATTGAAGCCCATGTGATGGATGTCAGGGCCGAAGAGCTGGAGATTCTGCTGTCAGACGTGGATCTTATCATGGACGGCACAGACAATTTCGATACCCGGCTGATCATCAATGATCTCGCCCAAAAACATCGTATCCCCTGGATCTACGGCGCTTGTGTTGGAAGCTATGGCATTACATACACCATTTTGCCTGGTGAGACGCCTTGTCTGAACTGTCTGCTGGGAACCATCCCTCTGGGCGGAGATACCTGTGATACAGCCGGGATTTTGCCTCAGGCAGTGCAGCTTGTGACCGCCAATGGAACTGCAGAGGCGATCAAGCTGCTGGGAGGACGGCGGGAGCATCTGCGCAGCAAGCTGCTGTCCTTCGATGTATGGCGGAATGAACATCAGGAGATCGGGGTAAAAGCAGCCAAAAAGGAGGATTGCCCATCCTGCGGCTTACGTCCTGTATATCCTTATCTTTCAGCAGCCAATACGGAGCGCAGTGATGTGCTCTGCGGCAGAGATACGGTGCAGATCCGGCCGGCAGGGCGGCAGCAGCTGAACCTGGAAGAAACGGCAGCAAGACTGTCCAGGCTTGGAGCCGGCAAAGTGGAGCGCAACCCCTATCTGGTTTCATTCACGGAAGAGCCGTACCGTATGGTCGTTTTTGCGGATGGACGGGCCCTGATTCATGGAACGAATGAGATTGCAGCCGCCCGGAGCTTTTATCACCGTTATTTCGGATAATATCTGAAGGGGGAGTTACAATGAACAACGGAACAATCAGGCATATGGCGATTTTTACTTTAAAGCATCCTGCGGGCTCAGCGGAGGCTGAGAAATTTCTGCAGGACGGAGTGCGGATTCTGAGCAATATACCGGCAGTGAACAATTTTGAGGTGCTGCGCCAGATTAGTGCCAAATGTGATTTTGAGTATGGGTTTTCGATGGAATTTACAGATCAGGCTGCATATGACGCCTATAACAATCATCCGGACCATCAGGCGTTTGTCTCCGAGCGCTGGGATACTGAGGTAGCGGGATTTCAGGAAATCGATTTGATGAAATAATCCGGTTCATTCTCATAATGATAACATGGACAAATAGGCCGTTCCCCGGGAATGGTCTTTTTGTTTTGCGGGAAATCTAATGATGAAGCGGCAGAGGGAAAACGCTGCAGTTAGAGCTGACTGGATGCGGGGGATGTACATGAACGAGGCTGTCGTGTGGTATAGTTCACAGCGTGCGGATGAAGAACAGGCCCGGTTGATTACCGGCGTATTTGATGAGCTGGGTCTGCAGACGGCAAAAAGCGAAGATCCCGGGGATCTTCGCTTACTGCTGACCGGAGTGGAGCCATTACTTATGCTTGCGGAGCTGAATAATATCAGTGAATGGGCGGGGTGGGGCATCATTTCGGAGATGAGGGAGCAGGGGATGTTTTTTCCGGTGATGGTTGTAGCCGCAGGCAGGGAGGAACGGGTAATTGTAGAAGCCTTTGAAAATGGCGGAAATGAGTATATGAGCAGCCCATTACACCGGGGGGAGTTCAAATGCAGAGTAAGAAATCTGCTCATGCTTACAGGCCGCCGCAGGGGACTTGATTCCCTGCTGAAGGTGGACGGCCTGCTGCTTGATCCGGCCCGCAGGCTGGTCAGCCGGGATGAAATCCCGCTGACACTGACTCCCAAAGAATTCGATCTGCTCTATTATCTCGCAGCGAATCTGGGACATGCCTGCCCGCGTGAGGAAATTCTAAAGCATGTGTGGGGATATCACTTTCATGCGGACACCAACGTGGTTGACGTCTATATCCGGCACATCCGGTTGAAGGTAGATAAGGGGTACCGTCATAAATTGATTCATACAGTCCGCGGAACGGGATATGTAATGAGGGCGCCGCAAGGCGGCCCCGCATTGTAAATAATGATGCCTACAGTACGCGGCGTGCTTTCAGGTAAGTTTTTTTCCATGTGCCCGAATTCAGGTTGGAAACTGTCACACCAGGTTTGCCGTAAGTGTGGAGAATCTTGCCGTTGCCTGCATATACCGCTACATGCGTTACATTTTTACCATTAGCTCTGCTGCCGCTGGAGAAGAAGACCAGATCGCCTACACGCAGATTCGATTTGGATACGGCTTTTCCGACCTTGGACTGTGCTGCAGAGGTGCGGGGAAGATTGACACCATATTTTGAAAAGATATATTTAGTAAATGACGAGCAGTCAAAATATCTAGTAGTAGAAGTGGATGCCCCGAATACATAGCGGGTGCCCATATATTTTTTCCCCAAATTAATAATCTTCTGTCCGGTAGAGGACGACGACACGGATGCGGCAGCAACGGGTGCTGTGCCGGCTCCGCTAGCTATCAGGGTGCTGAATCCGATAGTAGTGCACATCCCGATGACAATTGCTTGCTTGAACCATTGTTGCTTCTTCATGTTGTAATTACCTCCCAGGTTTAAATCTTTCTGTCTTTCGTCTTGCTCTGTTACGTAGTATATCAGGAAATTCATCCCCTAAATCTTTCCTCGGAGGCCTCAAACCAAGGCCGGGACTGGCATGGAAGCGTTTTATTAAAATTTGATTAAAAGTTACAAAATATTAATATATCAAGCATTTAAAAGCAAAAAAAGCCCGGGAAATCCCTTGCTGTCAAAGGGGTTACCGGACTTTTGGATTTGAAACAAAAGTTACAAACATGTCTCCATAACGCTATGTAATTCTATCATTTTAATCGTTGCTTTGAATAATCAGGAGCAGTCCGCTCTCTATGGTTACGATACCTGACTCTCCAAGCAGACGGTTGCTTACCGCAAGTGATTGTCCAAGCTTTAGCGTAGCATTTTCCAGCGGATACAAAAATCCCTGGAGGGTTATTCCCGTCACTTCTGGAGTCAGAGGCAGCAGAGAGACGTAGGTATACCCCCGGTCGAGCACCAAAGCATGGGAACCTGTCAAAGTAATATAGTTGTGGGCATCTACAATAGAGCAGCTTACCTGCCGCTGGAGCGCACGGGTCATCATCTGGATACTGGCAAGAGTTTGATCCATCCGCGTCCCTGTTACCCCTGTAATCAGGATCGACTCAGGCTGTTGTTCAAGGGCCAGCTCCAGCGCCATCTCACTGTCGGTCAGATCCTTGTTAACCGGATCGCAGCTGATGATTTCCTTGCTTCCCTGTTCAATTCTTATTACATCCTCCGGAGACACGGAGTCGAAATCCCCTACAGATATATCGGGTGTAATGCCGTGGGATACCAGGAACAACGCCCCGCGGTCCGCGCCGATCACAAAATCCCCTTCATCTAATAGGCGAAGGCAATCTTCGGACAGCTCTCCGCCGGCTACAATAACAACACGACTCACTGGCAATACAATTCCTCTCCTTCTATTGGTGTATGGTTTGTTATCCTGACCAAGTATAATGCAGTTTTGAAAAGTTGTACAATTGCCGCGGCAGACGCTAAAATAAAGGAAGTGCGTTTATAGAACAGGGGGTGAGAACCATCATAAATGTATTGTTCGTATGCCTGGGTAACATTTGCCGGTCGCCGATGGCGGAAGCGGTACTGCGCAGCAAGATTGAACAGCGTAAGCTGGACAACCGGATTGCGGTAGATTCAGCCGGTACCGGAGACTGGCATATCGGCAAAGTGCCGCACGAAGGTACCCGGCGGATACTGGACCAGTACGGGATCAGTTACAAGAATATGACTGCTCGGCTTGTGAACAGCGATGATTTTGACCGGTTTGATTATATTATCTGCATGGACAAGTCGAATGGCGAGAATGTTCGGAAGCTTCCCGGAGGGGATAAGGCGGAGCTGCTGTTTTTTATGGATCTGCTGCCGGAGGAAGAGCTCAGGGAGGTGCCTGACCCGTACTTTACCGGAAACTTTGAACAGGTCTATGACCTGATCAGTGCAGGCTGTGATGTGCTGCTTGACCGGATTGCCAGCGAAAAGCTGTAAAGGGTGCTGAAAGTGCTAAGACCGGATGCCGTCCTTAAAAATAAGGACGGATACCGCTGTACCCGTCCCGGTTGAAAGCGTGTCCAACGCCTCATCTTACATATGTTCGCCAGATGTTCACGATTTCTTTTTTCAAGGCTGTTTTATTGGTTAAAGAAATAGAGTAATGATTCAGGTAGCTCTTTTTGCCAGAATCCCCAGAGATGGCGGCCGTCTTTTTCGCGATAGGATACAGTTGCTCCCCTGGATGCAAGCAAATCCCTTGTATCCCGGTTCATCTGCACAAAATCATAAATTCCCGTATCTGTCTGATAATCACGCTCTTGAAGACCTACGACCATATTAATATCAAGCCAGGAGAGATCCTCTTCCCTGGCGATAATATCCTGGGATTCGGGGTAATAGGCGCCGGACAGGCTGAGAACCCGGCTGAACAATCCCGGGTAAGCAAGGGCTATATGCAGTGAGACACTGCCGCCCAGTGAATCACCGGCGATAATCCGCTCATCAGGCGTGCGGCGGACCGGATAATTATGTTCAATGAAGGGAACAATCTCCTCGGCGAAGCAGGCCATGTACGGATTAAATCTGCTGCCAAAGGGAGCATATTCTTGCGTCCGTACAGGAATATTAACTTCAACACCTACAATAATGAAGGGTTCCACATCTTCTTCTGCAATCAGTTGCCCGGCGAGGGTGGCAATCCGGCCGAAGTTGAAGAATTCCTCCCCGTCCTGGCAGTATACAACAGGATAGCTGAGAACTTCATTATAACCGGGTGGAAGATAAATGCGCAGCTTCCGCTCTTCCTGCAGGTGTTCGCTCCACAAGGTTTGCTTAACAATTGTACGTTTCAGAAAAACAGGTTCGCTCATAGCTAAATCGTCACCTTTCTTGTCGAATTTTGCATTAAACATGCGCTTGCGTTAAAATGACACGGGCAGGTTAATGTGTTATTCCTCATTTACTTGCCGGGAAATGACTTCTCTGTTATAGGATATTCAACATCCTGTTATACATACAAAATTTATGGAAACATAAATTTTATGCGTATTTCTTTGACGAAACAGATAAAACAGGTGTATAATAATTCTATAACAGAGACCACTGATATTCAAATTTTTTTATTGAGGTGAAAATGATGACCAGAGTTCCTTATGAAGTGTATACAGAGGACGTAGAGGCCCTTTCGGTGCTTTCGCCGGATGGAGAAGTTATCAACAAGGATAAACTGCCTGACCTTACTGATGATCAATTGAAAGAAATTATGTACCGTATGGTATTTACCCGTACATGGGATGACCGTGCTGTTAACCTGGGTCGTCAAGGCCGTCTTGGTTTCTATGCGCCGGTATCCGGCCAGGAAGCAACAATGATCGGCAGTGAATTTGCACTTGAGAAAGAAGACTTTATCTGCCCAGGCTACCGTGACATTCCTCAGCTGGTATGGCACGGGCTTCCATTATATCAAGCATTCCTGTATTCCCGCGGCCATCAGCATGGCGGACAAATTCCGGACGGCGTTAACGTCCTGATGCCTCAGATCATTATCGGTGCACAAATTCTGCACGCTACCGGAATCGCGATGGGCTTCCAGCTCAAGAAACAAAAGAACGTTGCAATCACTTATACAGGTGACGGCGGTTCTTCCGAAGGCGATTTCTATGAAGGCCTGAACTTTGCAGGACGCTTCAAATTGCCGGTAATCTTCTTTGTACAAAATAACGGCTACGCGATTACGACTCCGTTCGCTAAACAAACAGCTTCCAAATCCATTGCCCACAAGGCGGTAGCAGTCGGTATTCCGGGTATCAAAGTTGACGGTATGGACATTTTTGCGGTTATTACTGCAGTTCGCGAAGCTGCTGAACGTGCCCGCAATGGTGAAGGTGCTACGCTGATTGAAGCTGTAACTTACCGTTTCCGTCCGCATTCCCTCTCTGATGACGCCAGCAAATACCGTTCCAAGGACGAAGAAGGACAATGGAGCGAGAAGGATCCGATCAACCGTCTTGCCAAGTATTTGGAGAAGAAGGGCCTTTGGACCGAAGAAGATACACTGCGCGTAAGAGAAGAAGCGAAAGCGACTGTTAACGAGCAGATCAAAAAAGCAGAGCAAACCGAAAAAATGACCGTGTCCGGCTTGATCGACAGCATGTTCGAGGTAACTCCGAAGCATCTGGAAGAGCAAAAAGCCGATTTTGAATAAGGGGGATTTCAGGCAATGGCACAAATGAATATGAAAGAAGCAATCCGCGACGCAATGCGCGTGGAACTGAGTCGTGACCCTAACGTCATGATCTTCGGAGAAGACGTTGGTAATGTAGGCGGCGTATTCCGTGTAACGGAAGGGCTGCAAAAAGAGTTTGGCGAAGAGCGTATCTTCGATACACCGCTTGCCGAATCCGCAATCGGCGGTCTGGCTTTCGGTCTGGGCGTACAAGGCTTCCGTCCGATCGCTGAAATCCAGTTCGTAGGTTTTATCTTTGAAGCACTCGACCAGATCGTTATCCAGGCTGCACGCCTGCGCTACCGTTCCGGCGGTAAATATAATGCTCCAATCGTATTCCGTACGCCTTTCGGCGGCGGTGTTAAAGCGGCAGAACTGCACACGGATTCCCTGGAAGGCCTGATTGCCCAAAGTCCTGGTATCAAGGTTGTTATTCCTTCCAACCCTTACGATGCCAAGGGACTGCTGATCGCCTCGATCCGTGACAATGACCCTGTATTCTTCATGGAACACTTGAACCTGTACCATGCGTTCCGCGCTGAAGTGCCGGAAGGCGAATACACCGTTGAGCTGGGCAAAGCAAATGTTGTCCGCGAAGGCTCTGACGTATCGATCATCACGTACGGCCTGATGGTACATACTGCTACCAAAGCGGCCGAACAGCTTGAGAAGGAAGGCATTAAGGCTGAAATTATTGACCTTCGTACAGTTAGTCCGATTGATATCGATACTATTGTAGCTTCTGTGAAGAAAACCAACCGTGCGATCGTTGTGCAGGAAGCACAAAAGAGCTCCGGTGTGGCGGCTGAAGTTATCGCACAAATCAACGAAAAAGCAATCCTTCATCTGGAAGCGCCTGTACTCCGTGTTGCAGGCCCGGATACTGTATATCCTTTTGCACAAATCGAGGATACCTGGATTCCAACACCAGCACGTGTAATTACAGCTGTTAAGCAAGTTCTGGAATTCTAAGAAGCTTTATCTTTTGCCGTCCTTATACAAGGACGGCACCCGTTTTCTGCACTATTGGGCCGATGCGTTAATAGTTAAATCGAAGCTGCAGCGGCTATCACATTTTATGGGAGGTTATCAAGGTGGCAAAATTTGAGTACCGGTTCCCTGAGCTGGGCGAAGGTCTGCATGAAGGCGAAATTATCAAAATGCATATCAAAGCCGGCGATAAAGTAACCGATGACGATATCGTAATGGAAGTACAGAATGACAAGGCGGTAGTAGAAGTGCCGTGTCCGGTTAACGGCACAGTACTGGAAGTCTTCACCAAAGACGGCCAAGTATGCCGTGTAGGCGAAGTTGTTGCAATTATTGATGCAGAAGGCGATGTGCCTGAGCAAGAGGGCGGACATCCTGCTGAGCAAGCTGCCCAGGAAGCCGATGCATCTAAAGGTGCAGTGGACACTACTTCTTCCCCTGCTGCTGACAGTCCGCTTGCCGGAGGTTCCGTGAACTTTGAATACCGTTTCCCTGAGCTGGGTGAAGGCCTGCACGAAGGTGAAATCATCAAAATGCATATCAAAGTCGGCGACAAAGTAACTGACGATGATATCGTAATGGAAGTACAGAACGACAAGGCAGTAGTGGAAGTGCCTTGCCCGGTTAACGGAACCGTACTTGAAGTGCGTGTGAAGGACGGACAGGTCTGCCGTGTTGGCGAAGTTGTAGCTGTAATTGCTGCTGAAGGTGAAGTGCCGCAGCAGGAAGGCGGCCACGCTGACGCTCCGGCGGCACAGGAAGCTGCAGCGGCTCCGGCAGCTGCACAAGCTGCTGCTCCAGCTCCTAACCGTGACATTCTGGCTACGCCAAGTGTACGCAAATTTGCCCGTGACAAGGGCGTTGATATCTCCAAGGTGAACGGTTCCGGCAAGAACGGCAAGATCACTCTTGAAGATGTTGAGAACTTCCTCAAAGGCGGATCTGCAGCACCTGCGGCAGCAGCGGCTCCTCAAGCTGCAGCACCAGCAGCAGCTGAAGCTCCAAAGGCAGCTGCCAAGGCAGCAGCACCTGCAGCCTCCGGCAACGCAAGCCTTGAAGAAGAACGCGTACCGTTCAAAGGTATCCGTAAAGCGATCTCCAATGCGATGGTTAAATCGGCATACACAGCACCTCACGTTACCATCATGGACGAAGTGGATGTTACTGAGCTGGTAGCTTTCCGTACCCGCATGAAGCCTGTTGCCGAGAAGAAAGGCGTGAAGGTTACTTATCTTCCGTTCATCGTTAAGGCACTGGTTGCAGCATCCCGTCAATTCCCTGCGCTGAACGCAATGATTGACGAAGAGTCCAATGAAATTGTCTACAAAAAATACTACAATATCGGTATCGCTACAGATACTGATAACGGCCTGATTGTTCCTGTTATCAAGGACGCTGACCGTAAGAGCATCTGGATGATCGCAAGTGCAATCACTGATCTGGCTGTACGCGGACGTGACGGCAAGCTGTCTGCTAACGAAATGAGAGGCAGCACGATTTCCATCAGTAACATCGGTTCCGCCGGCGGTATGTTCTTCACACCGATCATCAACTTCCCTGAAGTTGCGATCCTTGGTACAGGCCGCATCACTGAAAAGCCGGTTATCAAGAACGGTGAAGTGGTAGCAGCTCCGGTAATGGCTCTGTCCCTGAGCTTTGACCACCGGATCATTGACGGCGCTACAGCACAGAACTTCATGAATTACATTAAGACCCTGCTTGCAAATCCTGATATGTTAGTTATGGAGGTGTAATTAATGGTAGTCGGAGACGCTTCAATCGAAATCGACACATTGGTAATTGGTGCAGGTCCCGGCGGGTATGTGGCGGCAATTCGTGCCGCCCAGCTCGGCCAAAAGGTTCTCATCGTGGATAAATCGGAACTCGGCGGCGTGTGCCTGAACCGCGGATGTATCCCTTCCAAAGCACTGATCTCTGCAGCTCATCAATTTGAGGCTGCTCAGCACGGCGAAGTTTTCGGTGTAACTGCCGAGAACGTCAAAGTTGACTGGTCCAAAACTATGGAGTTCAAAAACGGTGTTGTAAAAAGAATGACAAACGGCGTAACCAGCCTGATGAAAGGCAACAAAATTGAAGTATTCAGCGGCGAAGCTATGTTCATCAGCACAAACGAAGCCCGTTTGTTCAATGACCATGAGTCCCCGCGCTACAAATTCAACAACTGTATCATCGCGACCGGTTCCCGTCCGATTGAACTGAAGCCATTCCCGTTTGGCGGACGTATCCTGTCCTCCACAGAAGCTTTGGATCTGCCGGAAATTCCGAAGAGCATGATCGTTATCGGCGGCGGATACATCGGTGCCGAGCTGGGTCAAATGTACTCCAAATTCGGCACAAAAGTAACAATCATCGAAGGTTTGGACACTGTTCTGCCTGGCTTTGACAAGGATATGACCCGTCTGGTTGCCAAGAACATGGCAAAAACCGGCATCGATATCGTTACCAATGCCAAAGCGGAAAGTGCTGTACAAAACGACAAGGAAGTTACCGTGAAATACTCCGTGGGCGGCGAGTCCAAGGAAGTTACTGCGGAATACCTGCTTGTTACTGTAGGCCGTCGTCCGAACACTGACGGCGAACTGGGTCTGGATCTGATCGGCGTTGAGCTGGATGACCGCGGTCTGATCAAGGTTGACCACCAAGGACGCACTAATATCCCTAACATTTATGCTATCGGCGATATCGTTCCTGGTCTTGCTCTGGCACACAAAGCTTCTTACGAAGGCAAAATCGCAGCAGAAGCGATCTCCGGACACAAATCCGTGGTTGATTACAAAGTCATCCCGGCTGTTGTCTTCACAGATCCTGAATGCTCCAGCGTTGGTCTGACTGAGAAGGAAGCCAAAGATAAAGGCTACAAAGTAAAAGCCGGCAAATTCCCGTTCGCGGGCAATGGCCGTGCGGTATCCCTGAACGCTCCTGACGGCTTCATCAAGATTGTGGCTAACAGCGAGAACAACCTCGTTCTGGGTGCGCAAATCGTTGGTCTTGAAGCTTCCAACCTGATTGCTGAGCTTGGTCTGGCAATCGAAATGGGCGCTACACTCGAAGATATCGCTCTGACCATCCACGCGCATCCGACCCTTGGCGAAATCGTCATGGAAGCGGCTGAGCTGGTGGAAGGCCACCCGATTCATGTAGTGAAATAATAATTCAGATCTGCTTTAGCAGATATTTTGAAGAGGGCGTATTCTTTTGTCATGAAAATGACAGGAGATACGCCCTCTTTTTTGATGGCAGGGATAATAAGCTGTGTTAAGATTTAGGGAGGAAGGCTTGGCTGAGTAAAGACTTGATCAGACGCCAGGATGTTGTCCGGCGGGGAAGTCGAGTATATACCAGCAGAACAGGAGGAGGGCCGATGAAAGCAGCAGCACTGCAGCCCGGTGATGAAATCCGAATTATTTCTCCGTCTAACAGTTTAGGCATTATTTCAGAGGAGCAGATCTCCTTATCAGTAGAGAAGCTGGAGTCATTGGGATTTAAGGTGTCTTTTGCAGAACATGCCTATGAACATGATGAATTTGCTTCTTCTTCTGTGCAGTCGAGGGTTGAAGACATCCATAATGCTTTTAGCGATCCAAATGTGAAAGGAATACTTACAACCATTGGAGGATTTAATTGCAACCAGCTGCTCCGGCATCTGGATTATCCTCTGATTGCGGCTAACCCCAAGCGTCTGTGCGGCTACTCGGATATTACAGCGCTGGGCAGTGCCATTTATGCCAAAACAGGGCTGATCACTTATTCAGGCCCTCATTTTTCAACGCTTGCCATGCGTTACGGGAATGAGTATACTGTGGATTATTTCGTTAAAATGATGATGGCAGATGAACCTGTTGATGTGTATCCTTCCGAACACTGGAGCGATGATGCCTGGTATTTGGATCAGGAAAACCGCACCTTTGAAATGAACGAAGGGCCATATACCATTCATGCAGGACAAGCGGCAGGAAAAATTATCGGCGGGAATCTCTGTACGCTCAACCTGCTGCAGGGAACGGAATATATGCCGGGTCTGAAGGATGCCATATTGTTTCTGGAGGATGATTATGAGTCTCATCCAGCGACCTTTGACCGCGATTTGCAGTCTTTAATCCACCAGCCGGAGTTCCGGCATGTAAGGGGATTGGTCATCGGCAGATTTCAGCGGGCTTCGGCAATGTCCCGGCAGCTGCTGGAGCACATCATCAATACCAAGCCGGAGCTTGATGCTATCCCTGTTGTCGCTGATGTTAACTTCGGGCATACTTCGCCGATCATTACTTTTCCGCTGGGTGGACATGCTGAGCTGCAGGCGTCTCCAGATAAGGTGAGGCTGCGGATCCGGTAAACGCTAAGAGTCAGGACAGCCGGAAATGAATTTGCATTTCCAGCTCTTTAGTAAGTTACAAGGAAGGTCAGCTCATGGTAAACTGATATAAGAGATAGAGGAGAGGAGTACTGCAGTTTGCGTAAATATTTGGATTTACTTCAGGATATATTGGACCACGGCACACCAAAAAGTGACCGGACAGGAACCGGCACATTATCCGTATTCGGGCGGCAGCTTCGTTTTGATCTGTCAGAAGGATTCCCGCTGGTAACGACGAAGCGCATCCACCTGAAATCGGTTGTGCATGAACTGCTGTGGTTCCTTAAGGGAGAAACGAACATAGCCTATCTGAAAGAGAACGGTGTCTCGATCTGGGATGAATGGGCGGATGAGAACGGTGAGCTTGGACCGGTGTACGGCTCCCAATGGCGGGCCTGGGAAAGCGCCGATGGCCGTCATATTGACCAGATTACTGCAGTTATAGAAGGGATCAAGAACAACCCGGATTCCCGCCGGCATATTGTAAGTGCCTGGAACGTGGGCGAAATTGACCAGATGAAGCTTCCGCCGTGCCATTTTGTGTTTCAGTTTTTTGTGGCCGACGGCAAGCTGTCCTGTATGCTCACCATGCGGTCGGTAGATACCTTCCTGGGACTGCCCTTTAACATTGCAAGCTATGCCCTGCTGACACATATGGTTGCCCAGCAGACAGGTCTTGAGGTCGGCGATTTCATCTGGTCCGGCGGAGATGTGCACATTTATACAAATCACCTGGAGCAGGTAGCCACACAGCTGGCCAGGGAGCCTTATGATCTGCCTAAGCTGAACATCCGCCGTAAGCCGGACAGCATTTTTGATTACACCTTCGATGATTTCGAGTTTGTGGATTATGTACATCATCCGGGAATTAAAGCACCGGTAGCGATATAGCAGGACTTGAAGCATTTACTCTTAATTCCTTGAACAGGAGGGCATAGCGATGAGTATAACTTTGATCTGGGCAATGGATGCTAACGGTTTGATCGGCAAAAATAACGACCTGCCCTGGCATCTCCCGCGCGATTTTGCTTATTTTAAAGCGGAGACACTGGGCAAAAGAATGCTGATGGGCCGCAAAACCTGGGATTCCCTTGGCGGGAAGCCGCTGAAGGGGAGAACGAGCATTATTTTGACCAGAGACACTGATTATGCGCCTGAAGGTGCAGAGGTGGTGCACAGTCTGGAGGAAGCACTCGCGGAAGGCCGCAAGGATGATGAACTGATGGTCGTAGGCGGTGCAGAGATTTATCAGATGATGCTGCCCTATGCGGATAAGCTGCAGGTGACCCGGATTGAAGAGGCGTTCGAGGGGGACACGAAATTTCCTGAAGTGGACTGGAGCCAGTGGGAAGAAGTGTCCAATACGCCGGGCATACGTGATGAGAAAAATCCGCACGATTACCGATTTTATGTTTATAAACGTACGGATCGGTAAAAAAGCGTTTTCTTACTATTTTCTCTGACACTTCATGTGAAATAGTGCAAATAATCAGCAGATTAGTCCATTACAGTGCGAAAGTGTTGAATGCTACTATAGTTAAAATTAGAAATGCTAAACTTGAAAGTAGTATAGAATGTGCAGGTACTATTGCGCTGAACTGAGATCATTCCGCAGCAATATGCTACAATGTACTATACATCAAGACGAAGAGAACGGATGGGGGAAACGTAAATATGTCTACACCTACTGGATTTATGGAGTATAAGCGCCAGCTCCCAGGTGACCGGGATCCTGAACAGCGCATCAAAGACTGGGAGGAATTCCACCACCATCTAAGCGAGGAAGAGCTGCGGACTCAAGGCGCGCGCTGTATGGATTGCGGAACCCCTTACTGCCATACCGGCATTGATATGATGGGAGGAACATCCGGCTGTCCTGTGCACAACCTTATTCCGGAATGGAATAACCTGGTGTACCGGGGGCTCTGGAAGGAAGCGCTGGAGCGTCTGCACAAGACGAATAACTTCCCGGAATTCACAGGCAGCATCTGTCCTGCACCTTGCGAAGGCTCATGTACCGTCGGCCTGATCGGCCAGCCGGTGACGATTAAGACGATTGAGCTGGCGATTATTGATAAAGGCTTTGAGGAAGGCTGGGTCGTCCCTTGTCCTCCTGAGAAGCGTACGGGCAAGAAAGTGGCAATTGTCGGTTCGGGTCCGGCAGGACTTGCCGCAGCCGCGCAGCTTAACAAAGCCGGACACACTGTTACTGTATTCGAACGCAGCGACCGTGTAGGCGGGCTGTTGACATATGGTATTCCGACAATGAAGCTCGACAAGCGCGTAGTACAGCGCCGCGTGGATCTGCTTGCTGCTGAAGGTGTGAATTTTGTGGTC